>CANQLK010000036.1 GCA_947624665.1 Candidatus Gastranaerophilales bacterium | reverse complement strand
TTAATATTGTTTTTTCGTCTTAAATACCAAATAGTATCTTTATATACATCTATTACCGCTTTAATTCTTGCCATAGAGTTCTTAAATTCATTTAGTGCCAATCTTTTATATTTTCTGTTTTTTGCCATCTTTAATATTCCTTACTTATGTTTCCATACAACAAATTACGCATTATTTATACATGCGTAATTTATGAAATTCTTTCACTTCTTTAAATAATTGGTTCGAATTAAAATTAATTACCCGCCCCATTTACAAAAGACGTTTCTAAAACGTCTTTTTTTGTGGGATGAGAACCCAACAAAGCGAAGCTTTGTAAAAGGTTCGAGCGGATTTTACGTAGAACGATGTCGAGCGAAGCGAGCGAGTTCGAAAAAGTGAGGGACGAAACGACGACAGGCGGAGCCGACAGGAGTGACAGTCCCGAGAGAGAGTAAAATCCAAGACTCCACTGTCCGCCCCATTTTTAACTTTTGGCAAAAGTAGTCAATCCAACCTTGATGAGTGTTTATTTACAAAGTTTGTGAATTAAGAACAAAATTTCTGTTTCTTAAATCAGAAAAATGATACTTATGAGTTTTTATTTCATTATAAGACCCACCTAAGCTCGTAAAATAATTTGTAGCATCTTGTCTATATTTAAGTATTATTGGATTATACCATTCAGATTTAACACCATAAAAATCATAATATTCTTCCGGATGAAACATAAAACTTTTCAATAAAGGAGGGAAGGGAGATGAATTAGATATATTAACAATAGAACAATCTTCTTTTTCTATTGTTTTAAGATCAACAATACAAGGTAAATTATTTTCATGAAATGAATATGGCATTACTGGAATTTCTTGTTTGTGTATGTAAAAACAAATCATTTTATCGTGTAGATACATAAAATCTTTAATATTTAATATTGATTTTTTAAATTGTACATAATTATTAATAAACGGATTTATTGTTAAACCTATGAGTATTATTGATATTGTTAATAATAAAACATTATAATATTTATATCTCAAAATAGGACACAATGAAATAATTAAGGCAACTAAAAAAACGGTATATAAAATTGTATGTATATCAGGATGTAATATCCAAAAACCTCCTGAATAATGTGTTTTTCCAAGAAAAATCAAAATAACGGATAATACAACTCCCGATAAAAATACAAAGAAAGAAATATAATTTGTATAATCAATAATATTTTTTTCTTTTTTAATATTTAACAGCCATAAAATCGGTAAAACAAAGAAAAAAATTATATATCTTTTTATAAAATATTCCATATATGAACTTATGCAATTATCCCAATTATTTTTTATGTCATTTATTGCAGATAATATTCCATTGCTTTTTTGTTGCACGTGAACGGCAAATTGAGATGCAGATATTAACATAAACATGCCTGACACCAGTATAATCGTAATTAATAATAATACAAGAGTTTTATTCTTATTTTTTTCTTTTATAAATGATAAAATTATACATAAAAATAAAATTAAAAAAGCCATAGTTCCAATACATTCTTGTGAACTTCCTGTCAAAAAGGCAATTACAGAGAAAAAAGCTATATTTACTTTTTCATTATTCATAAATTTTAATAAATAATATATAAACATAACAAAAAAAAGATTAGGAATTAGAAAACGAAAGAATGCCGTTGATACATAAAAAGAATAAGGTGAAATCGTAATTATAAAATTATTATAAAATAAAAATATTGTTATAATTATCAGAAAAGGTGTATATTTTCTCTCTTGTTTATCAAAAAATTTATACAAATATACAAAAAATATTGTAATTACCATTGATTTAAAAAAAGCACAAAACAAACTATTCCAATCCTGAATATTTATATTTAAGCCCCAGGGTAATTTATACATAAGAATGTACATTAAATTCATAATCCAAGTAGCACCCCAAGGAACATCAAATTCTATAAATGACGATATATTTTTAGGCCATGAAGCATTTATATCATCACCGATAAGAACATTTCCTATTAATAAATAAAATGTTGAAAAAAAAATTATTCCAAAAAAAATAAATTTTAATATTAAATGTGAATTAAGTATATTTTTCATTCCTGCCTCTTATATTTTAAAAAATTCCCAAAATCAATAACGGTTACATATAGTATATCAAAATTAAATTTATTTCTAAAATATTAAGCAAAAAAATAGAATCAAGCAGATTTGATTAAGTCTCAATCCATAAAAAATAACTAATTACTATAAATAAGTTTTACAGTAAATCTGAGTTTGACTTCTTTTACAAAATTAAAAAATTTTGTTGGAAATGTATGTTTTCTACTGATCCAACATTTATACAAATTTATAGGAATAGAATAAAATGTGGTTTCGTCACGACCCTATAACACTGTTGTTTCGCAAAAAAAATATTTTTCATAAATATCAAGATAATTTAAAAAAACACTTAAAAAATGATTGTAAATATGCTCAAATGTGGTTAGACAGCTTACTTGAGTTGAAATATACTATATGTGAATTTGCAAATATTATAGGTATTCACAAGATTACTTTATATAAAATATTTACAGGCTTAGGTTATAATAAAAAGGTCGTATTATTATTTGAAACTTAATCGCAATTTTCGTAAAAATATGGTTTAAACTGACTTATATTCCAAAATTTAGTTTCCATTTCTATTTTCAACGCCCCACCGTTTACATATAGTGTATTATTACAATAGTTTGGAATAATTTTATTTTCTTTCATTCCAATTATAATTCCGTTTGTTATATTGTTATTTTTTTCGGAATTAATTGCGATAATTGAATATGCGATTTGTGAAATATGATTGTTATTTACAATCATATTTCCTCTAAATATAGGTAATTTATCAAAATCATTTATTTTATCCTCAAAATAAAACACCTTATGGTTAGATGCTTTTACCAATTCTTTATTAAATTGTTGATATTGATAAGAATATAAATAAATATATATATTACTGATAATAAAGCTCAGAATTACTAATGGTATTGAATTTTTACTGATTTTCTTTAATAATGTGTCATCTTTATTTTTTAATATTAAAAAAATTGTAAAAATCATAAGCATATAAATACTGGTAAATCTATAAAGCTTAAATAAATAAAAATCAAAAAACGGAATTAGTATCAGAAATATAATAAAAGAGCTTATTGCAATGATACTAAGTCTTTTTAAATTTGTATAGCGAAATAAAGCTATAATATTTGCCGAAATAAGCAAATAATAAAATAAATTAAAATTAATAAGACTTCCTTTATAACCCTGTACTAAAATTCCCCAATATAAAAAATAAATTGAAGATACAACTGCGTAATCCGATAATATTTCGGGCCCTATTGGGGTATAGGCGAATATAAAGTACAATATAAAGGCAAGCAATGAATTTATAAATCCGAATAAAAGAATTTTATTATTTTTATCGGATATTTTAAAATATGTATACCATATAATGGGTGAAATAAGTACAATACATTCGTGTAAATTATACAAAGATAAACTAATTAAAATAAATATCAAATAATCATATATTTTTAATTTAAAATTCAGATAAAAATATTGAAAGAAAATTAATAAAACAAAAACCGCGGTATAATTTTCCACACACCCGTAGGGGAATACGGGAAATATTCCTATACTAAGCAACAGTATAGGGAAAATACTTAAATAATCTTTCTTTGCTTTAAAGAACAAAAAAACAGAAAAAAAACATAATAAAACAGGTAACAAAAATAATGTGCAAGCATATATATGAACCAGCCATTTTAAAGAAGTAATTTTAAAAATAAAGTAAGCAATATTTAAAGGAATAAAAGTTAAAAATAATACAGACATTCTTGCTCTGTGGTCAAAACTATTTTGTATGTACATATCTCCATTAGAGAAATGAGATAAGGCATTTAGTACATAATTTGAAGCATCATCAAGCAGAGAAGAGTTTGTTAAAGTTACAAAAAAGCAAGGTAAAAGAGTAAAAAGCAATATTATAAAATAAAAGAAAATATAACTTTTTTTATTCTCAAACATTTTAAACCTTTACAAAGATTAATACTATAATTATGTCCGAAAAATCGGATTGGGGTTGATAACCTTTTATTTGTTAAGATTTTATCTTGAAAATGAGGTAAAATCAACTTTATTAATTTTTATAAAAAATTACTCGGACAAATTAAGTCTGTAATAATAAAGTTGTAATATAAAGGTTAAAAAAGCAATCCCGGATTATAAAAATACTTTATATATTATATCGAATGTTTGGGAAATAAAATGACGGAAATAAAAAAATTATCTGATAAAAATAATTATTTTTATAATGAAATAAATAAGTCCGATAAAAAAATGTCGAATAATATATCCAAAAATTATTTAATGAAAAATAACGGACTTGAAAAGGATACATTTTATTATTCAAAAAATAACATAAAAGAACCCGAATATGAGGATACTGTGCAAAAGATTTTACCATCAGAGCAGGCTCAAATTCAGGTGCAAGAGGAAGAAATTCCGAAAAATCAAAATAAATCAATCCAAAAACCGAATTCGCCGAAAAAAGATTTCGTATATGAAGATGACGGAGTCTTGGGATATGAAGTTTCCGGAGGGGATTTAAGGGAAGAAATGCGTACCCGCATTTTATCTCATTCTGCATTAACGGATGAAAATTTGGTGCTACAGAGTTTAGATGATGCAAAAACTCCTCAACTTAAATTAGGAAGTAAATATTATGAACTCGGAGTGCCGAAATTAAATAAAAAATCCAATCAGTATGTTCATATTTTCGAAAATTTAAAAGATATGCCGGACGGTGACGGTTTAAGGGGAAAAATTCCGCTTTCCGGCAAAAAAGGAATAAAATTTAAGCTTCTAAAAATGAAAGATGCAGGAATAAAGCGTGTAATTGACCTTAGAGTGGAAGGGGAATGCTCTGTTACGGCAAGAAATGCATTGGCAGACACCGGATTGGAGTATATTAATTTCCCTGTAGAAGACTGTAATTGGAGTCTTGAAAGTTTAAATAATATTACCGAATATATTAATGCAGTTAACTCTGGTGATTTCTATGTCGGCTGTGCAAACGGGCAGGCAAGAACAGATTTGGCTGTCGCTATCAATTATATATTAAATCCAAAGTCCAAAAACATTCCGCAGCTTTATTACGGCTCTGCGAGTTCCACAAGGGTTTCGGTTAAAACTAATATCCTTCAAATTCTGGAATTGGTTAAAGAAAATCCCAATTATGCTTCCGATTGGGGTTGGAAGAACTACCAACAATTTTCTGCGGAAACAACTAAAAAATTGCAATATTTGTTACAATGTTTATCCGGTAATTGACAAAAAATATTTTCTTAGGCTTTAATACAAACGTAATAAAAAGAAAAATAGAAAAATGTCTAACATTCGAATTATTAACAATAACAATGCTTTTTTAATCCATAAATATCAAAAAAATAAAAAAAATCATATGGAGGTCAAAGCTAAAAATGAAGCGGTTGTTGCAAATCCTTATGTTTGCAGTTTAAGAAATTATTATTTACCTTTAATTTATTCGGTTGATGAAAAAAATATAGACAAAGACAAACTACAAGCATTGGGAATTCCGAATTTCAGATATATAGGCAATAATAATGTCCGGGGTGAATCTCTTTCATCTAAAAAAAACAGAAAATTTTTAATCCCCGTAAAAAAATCAGGAATAAAAAATATTATTGATTTAAGGGATAAATATTCAAGTCAATCTTATGTGGGTATGTGTGCAAAATTAGGATTAAATTATTTTCAAATTCCGATTGATTCGGATTCCGTATCGGATAAAGAAATAATAAAAAATATGCCGACATTATTTAAAACGTTAAACGAAGGAAAAACATATATTGCTTGCGCTCAAGGATTGCATAGAACAGATATAGCTCTTGCTCTGAATTATATTTTTAATCCGAAGGAACAAAAAAATCCGCCTGTTATGTATGGTCATTTCAGAAATTTCGGTTTTAAATTTGATGATATTTCAAGAAGAATTAATTCCATAAAACGGCAAATTACAGATGAAGATTTATGCAAGATAGGCTGGAACAGTCTTCAAGAATTCGAAAAAACGTTTAGCGAAAGAAAAAAACAATTAAAAGATTATAATACCGAATTGGGCGAAAAATACAAGATTCATAACGGTCAATAAGATATAATATACTAATTTCAGTTAGGAAATTGGATATTTAGAAAAATCTAACTTTTTTGTTATCAAGTTCAAAGTATTGTTTTGCGAAGTTTCCTTTCCTGTTTACAAGAAGTTCTATATCGCTCAATTTTAATGATTCTTTTATACTTTTATTAAAATTATTTGCATTGGTTTTCAATTTCGTTTTAAATCCCAACTTGCGGCAAAGACTTAATATTTCATCAAATTGTTTTTCTTCCGTTATTTCTTTTTCGTATTTTACATTGAAAAACAGAATTTTTTTGTTAAATTTTTCTGTTGTTAAATTTATTATCGGTTTATTCCATATTGATTTTTCTTTTATGATATTTAGAAGTTGTTCTTCAATTTGTTGTTTTGTTTGGCGTGAAATATCAATATTTATTATTTCCGATGATGTATCGTTTTCTAATTTTTCTTTATTTTCTTGTTCAAAACATTGAAGTTTTTGAATATAAGGGAGGTAAGGATCACGATTTAAGCCTGCAAGAGTAATTTGTTTATCGGCATAATTTTTTAAATTAATTAAATGTTTCATATATTTTTCATTTTCTACATTGTTAGCATAAGAATATTCAATATCAAATGCCAACATAACAACTCCTGCTTTTTTTGATTCGGCAATCCATTTATCCAATTCTTCGGTGTTGTCATTTATATCCAAAACGGCTATAAATTTAGATATTACATGTTCTCGCATAATATTTGCATCAGCATATTGTTTAAGTGAGTTCATTACAGCTTTATATGCATTTAAACCTTTTATTTTTTTGTATGTTTCTTCACAACCCGAATCAACAGAAATAAATATGTTGCAAATCGGAACTTTTGCACATGCTCTCAACATTGCTTTAGAAAGTTTTATGCCGGAGGTCGGAAGATATATTTCGGGTATATTATTTTCGACAAACATATCTGTTATTTCTTCGAAGTCGTGTAATAATGTTGGTTCACCGCCCATATATCGCAATGAACCTGTAAATCTTAACAAATTTTTTTCTTTCATCTCTTTTAATAAAGGTAAAAGTCTGTATTTTTGCGGAGAATTATGTAATGTTTCATCTTTTCCTATTCCGCAATATACGCATCTGGAATTGCATTTCGTTATATGAGCAAGAGTAACGTGAGAAATATAATCTTCTTTATCTGCTTCAATTTCTTGAAGCTCCCAACAATTTTTGCAAGAATCGTAATATTCACCTCGGGCAAATTTTTCCCTGTCTTTTCTTTTTTCTTCAAAGAGTTTTTCCCAATCTATTTCGCCGCCTTTATATGTTTCAATTAAATGGGGTTGCTCATTTTCGGGTAATGCATCCATATTACAGCAGTGTTTTACGGTTAGACTATCTTCCGCTAATTGTTTAAAATATATTCCGTGTTCTATAAATCTGCAAGTTTTTAGTTTCATGACTCAATGATAATTTGTGAGATTTTTTATGTCAAGTTTTATTGAAGTTATATATGCGTTTCATCTGTTATTTTTATGATGGAATGCAAATATACAAATTATGGTTTATTATAATTCTTTTATTTTTTTAGCAGGAGAACCGAATGCAAGTGAATTATCGGGAATATCTTTTGTAACTATTGAACCTGCTCCTATTACAACGTTATTTCCTATTGTTACTCCTTCCAAAATGACAACATTACCGCCAATCCAAACATTATTCCCTACTTTTATAGGTTTTGCCGATTCAAGTCCTTTATTTCTTGTCTTATAATCCAAAGGATGATATGCGGTATAAAAAGCGCAATTAGGTGCAATAAATACGTTATCCCCAAAGGTTACTTTTGCACAGTCTAAAATTATAAGATTGTGATTGGAATAAAAATTTTTGCCTATTTCGATATTATATCCATAGTCGCACATAAACGGCTGTTCTATCAAAAACTTACCTTTGGTCTTACCTATGATTTTCTTGATTAATTCTTCTCTTTCATTTGTTTTATCCGGAGAAAGATTATTATATTTATGGCATAGAACTTTACATTTTATTCTTTCTTCTATTAATGCTTTATCATTATTCGCATCGTATAGTTCGCCGTTAAGCATTTTTTCTTTTTCGCTCATACTTTCTCCTCTTTTAAATATTGTATATCAAAATATTGTTTTAAAAAAGATAAGGCAAGATTATTCGTTATATTGCCGCAGAATGTCAGAAGTTATGATTGAAATTTAAGACCCTCAAGTAAATAGTTTTTTTTATTTTATGATATTATGTTCATTGATAATCTTAAATATAAGTAATTTCAGGAGATAGTCATGAACAACACATTAGAACAAAAATTATATGAATCAGTAAAAAACAATACTCCTGATTATATAATTAATAATAAATATATAGATATAGACAATAAAAAAGAATTTACGTTTGTATTAAAAAAAGAACATTTACTTCCTTATGATGAAAAAACAAATCCTGAGGGATTGAATTTGGACAGCTGGCTTGAAAATTATGAAAAGGAAGCAGCTGTTTCAACGGCAGGAATAAGAGGTCCGCAGAATATATTATTTCCTTATGATGTCAGATTTCCCATTAATATTATGGGAATTTTGCTTGCTACTTATGCTAAAGCTCTTGTCGCTTCCGAAAAATATAAGGGCAAAAAACTTTTGAAGCTTGCAGGAAGGGAAGTCAGGTATAATTCCGAAAAATTTCTTGATTTAATAGCGAGAGTTCAAGCTGCTCAAGGTATTGAAACTTTAACAACATATCAAAGGAAGACCATGCCTATTTGGCTGGCTTCATTTTTGGCTTTTAAATTAGATTTACTGGGCGGCGAGTATATTACTTCCAGCCACGGTATCAGTGTTAAAAATGCTACTAAGGATTTAAATTCTCAAGGCAGTCAATATCTGCCCGAAGAGTCTATGGAGTTTGTTAATAAAATAAAAGAAATATTTAACATTGTCAGAGAAAAAGGAACTTATGAAATAAAAATTGCTGCTTCTGATGATGCATTAATCAATGAAAAATTTATGCAATCCATAAATAACGGTATAGATTTATATAAGGAATATCTGGAAAAAGGTGTAGCAAATAAGGAAAATATAGATTTAATAAAAACATTAAATAACAAAACAGTAATAGAAAATGTAGGCGGAAGTGCTTATAGTACGCTGAGCAAAATACTTGAAGCCTTTAAAATAGAAAATTATTATGTGTGGATGAACATTGAAGAGGATGCTTTCTTTCATGGAATAGGCAAATATGACACGGACCCTAAAGGAAATAAATGTTTTTATGATTATTCGGTTGATGCGACAGTTATTGCTAAAAAGCCTGACGGAACAATATTTTTCCCCGTAATAGATACACTTAATTATGATGAAAAATTAAAGCAATATCCGATTGGAACGGTTGTATTAATTACGGACCCTGACCATGACAGATTAACCGTATGCCAGATAGAAGATTCAAAAGCTGAAGACTTCTTGAATAAAACGGGTATAAGTTATACTAATCTTGATAAAGATAGAATTTTATCCGTTTACAGTGCTAATGAATCATTTTTGTTAATAATGGATTTTTGGGCAGAGCAGCTGAAAAAATCAGGCAGATGGAACAATTATCCCAGATTTATAATCAAAACGACGGCAAGTGCAAAATCTTGGGATGAATGGGCAAAATTTAACGGAGTAAATGTTGTTAATGTTCCTGTCGGGTTTAAAGAAATTGCCAATATAATGAAAAAAGTCGAATATCAGATTATAAAAAATCCAAATAGTGATGTAAAAGTAACGGATGTATTTGGACGTGAAATAAATTTGGGTAAAAATCCGAGATTGTTATTCGGTGGAGAAGAATCAGGCGGAATGATAATCGGCAGTGAAGAACTCATTAAATCAAAGGCTGGTAGGACAGCTATAGCAATGAGGGAAAAAAGTGCTTCAGAAGCAATAATTATTGCTTCCGCTTTAGCTGCCAAACTGGAGAAAGAACATAAAATGCTTTCAATCGCTCTTGATGAGCTTTATACAAAAAATAATATTGCTTCAAAATATGATATAAGAGAAGATATAGCCTATTATAACGAGTCGGAACCTAACATTGAAAAACTTACAAAAGCAAAAAAGGAAGGCGAAGCTTTAAGAACGAAAAATGACTTGTTCTTTTTAACACTTGCTTTGGCAGAATATGAGGGATTAATAAATCTGAAACAGGTTAAAACAATATTAAATGCTACGTTTAAATCCTTAAATTTTGATAATTTAACTGACATAAAGTTTGTAGGTGACGGTACTTTTATGCAATTTACCGATAAATTTATTGAGATAAGACCATCGGGAACCGATGCGAAAACAAAGGCTTATGGGGCGGGAATTAATAAAGAAGATATTTCAATGTATGCACGAATATTGGGAAATTATTCGGGAGATTTAAATGAAATATATCTTGATATAATTTCAAAAGACTATTACAATAATGCTAAAAATAAATCGATGGAAGAATATCTGAAATTCACAAACAAAGATGCGGATAAAAGGATTTTTGAAATACCGAATTATAAAAATACTTTAGGAATATAAGGAGAAATAAGAAATGGCAGAAGAACCAAAAATACTTGCAACAATACCTAGAAATGCTACAGAACAATTGCAAATCAGCATAAATTCATATAAAGAGAAAAAATATCTTGATTTAAGAATTTATTATACTACAGATGACGGTGCAAACTGGAATCCTACAAAAAAAGGTGTAACGGTATCACCTGATAATCTTGTAACATTAAAAGATGCCGTTGAAAAAGCAATGGAAGAACTTTTAACCGTTGAAGAAGCATAAGTTATGACGGATAAAGAGGTTAAGAACATTAAAGATAATACAATACAGGGCATATCAAATAAATATGCCCTGTGTCTTGTTGATGTTAAAAATCTCGGCACAAGAACTTTTACTTATTTAATTCCTGAAACTGTAAAATCTAATATTAGAATAGGTCAAGCCGTATTAGTTCCTTTCGGAAACAGAAAGCAAAGCATTATTGCCTTTGTAACGGGGTTTTCAAATTATATTGAAGAAGGGATTAAAGCAAAAGAAATAATTAAAATCATAGACAGACGTTCTGTTTTCACTCTGGATTATTTAAAATTCCTTGACTGGCTGGCTCATTATTATTGCTGCGACATTAATACCGTTATTCAAGCGGCTGTACCCATGAAATTTTTAAAAGAAAATTCGGGGAAAACCAAAAATGAACGGAAAGAAAAATATATTAAATTTATTCATAAGGAAGGTGCAAATTTAAGACAGTTAAAAATACTGAATAAACTTGAAGAATATGAAGAAACAAGATTAATAGAATTTGAAAAAGAAGTAAAAACAACAAGACCGACCATATTAAAACTCCAAGATTTAGGTTTTGTCAGTATAAAAGAAAAAGCTATATACCGTAATCCATTATTGGTATTTAAAAATATTCAACGAGATAAATTTCCGCCTTTATCAAAAGAACAGGAGAAAGTTTGGGGAATTATATTCGAAAAAATAGATAAAAAGCAGACAAGTCCTATATTATTAAACGGGATAACGGGTTCAGGGAAAACAGAAATATATTTTAAGGCTATAGATAAAGTTCTAAAAGAAGGAAGAAATATACTGTTTCTTGCGCCTGAAATAGCGCTTGCCTCGCAACTGACATTAAGATTAATCAGGCGTTTTAATCCCGATGAAATAGCGATATGGCACAGCAGTATATCGGAGGGCGAAAAGTATGATGTTTGGAATAAAATTCGTGATAATAAAATAAGAATAATAATAGGCGCACGTTCGGCTATATTTGCACCGCTTAATAATATCGGACTTGTTATAATTGATGAAGAACACGAGAATACATATAAACAGACCTCTCCTGCCCCAAGATACGATGCAAGGTTGGCTGCCGAAAAAATATGCGAAATTAATTCCGCTTCACTTATAAAAGGCAGTGCGACTCCCGATATTTCATCGTATTACAAAGCTCTTGCCACTAATAACTTAATTAAACTTGAAACAAGATATAACAATGTTTCGCTTGCAAAAGTTATAACCGTTGATATGCGTGAAGAGTTTTACAGAGAAACAAGAACCATATTTTCGAATACTCTTATAAACGCTATAAATGAAACCCTAAAAGATAAAAAACAAATTATTTTATTAATGAACAGAAGAGGATTTTATACCAGTGTTCAATGTAAAACCTGCGGGAAAATAATAAAATGTCCTAATTGTGATATTCCAATGATATACCACGCTTCAGATAAGACATTAAAATGCCATTGGTGTAAAACGGTAGAAAAAGTTCCCGAACTATGCCCGTCTTGTTCTTCGCCTGAAATTTCCATGAGCGGTATGGGAACTCAAAGAATAGAAACCATTACTGCAAAACTCTTTCCAAATGCGACGATTGAAAGAATAGATTCTGATGTTTTGAATTCCAAAACAAAATATATAGACATTCTGGACAAATTTCAAAAAGGTGAAATTGATATTTTAATCGGAACGCAAATGATTGCAAAAGGAATAGATAATAAGAACGTGACGTTAGTCGGGGTAATGGATGCGGATATGAGTTTTGTATTTCCCGATTATCGTTCTACCGAAAGGGGATTTCAATTATTAATGCAGGTCGCAGGTAGAGCTGGTAGAGGAGAATATTCGGGAAAAGTTATTTTTCAGACTTATAATCCTGATTTATATGCCGTTAAGAATGCTAAATCACAGAACTATCAAAGTTTTTATAATAATGAAATCTACCGACGTGAACTTTTTGATTATCCGCCGTTCTGCCAGATTATAAAAATTTTGGTATCTTCTAATGATAAAGACAGAGCTGCAATATGTGCTAACGAGATTGCAGAAAAATTAAAGGAACAAATTAAAATTTTAGCTTTAAGCGAATATATTGAAATTTTGGGGTCAATGAAATGTATTATGTACAAAATCAATTCCGAATACAGATATCAAATAATAATCAAAAATAAAATGGGTAAAAAAGGTCATTATATAGTATCTGCATTTATGAAGAATACTTCTGCCGCTGCTGATATAAAAATTATCGTAGATATAGATCCGATTGACTTTATATAGAACGTAATTCGGGCAGTGTAATATTGAATTATATTTTAGTTTACGCTAAAACTCAATTTATCTTCGGAGAAAATCGGAGTAATATTTTTTTTCTTTAAATATTGTTTTATATAATTTTCAATTTCATCATTTGTTTTATCCAAGGAAAAATATTGCCCGCCGCAAGTGTCGTGTGTGTGCAATTTTTCATTATAAATTTTAAGCAAATTACTTTTCAGTTCAATAATATCATCAAAAGATAACAGCATAATAGAACTCCTTTAATCTTGTGTCGCAACATTACGCTTGCTGTCTTGAAATTGCTTTGCGCTCGGTCTTGTCGCTCCTTCGGCTACCGCCTTGTACTCGCTTCCGACCTCGCTTA
>CANQLK010000035.1 GCA_947624665.1 Candidatus Gastranaerophilales bacterium | reverse complement strand
TATTCTAACATTCATTTTCCCTGTTTGGGGGGTAGTAACCTGTGCGTTTACTACATCGTGCGCAGCATCTTTTATTGTCGGCAATGCATTAACATCAACACCTGCGAATGCTGCCGGCATTAATGAGGTAGAAGTTAATACACCTACTGCGATTGCTGTACTTAAAAGTTTTCTCATGGTTTTTTCTTCCTTTATATTCACGTTATATTTTGCCTAACTATATTTGTTTAAATACTCAGCAAAAAAATTTTTGCTATATTATTAAGCATTGTTAATTTTTTTAGCCGAGTATCCGAATTATTTATGACTCAATTATATTACAAACATAATATATATTTCAATAAATACTTTAAAATAAGTAAATAACTGATATACAAAATAAACAAAACAGAATCGGATAATTTAGAAGTTATATATAATTCCCCGCCAAATTCGGTATAAATAGAGAAATAATGTCATGCCGAATTTTGCTAATCGAGTTATATTACGGAATGAAAATATTAATTTTTTTTAAAACTTTTTTACAAAAGAAACAGAAGTCATTTTATGGCTTCTGTTTCTTTGTTAAGCTTTAGCGATTATTTTCTGTCTGATAAAGTGCTTACTGCATATTGGCTTAAAAAGTTTATGTTTCTTGCAGCATCAGGTCTGTCTTCAGAAGTATAATCATCGGGAGTAGCAGGTTGGTCGGCACATTCGCCATCTTGAGGGCCACTGGGTTGTGTGCTTCCTCCGTGACCGCCATCACCGCCATCATGACCACCACCGCCTTGACCATCTTGAGGTTTAGAAGGTTCCGGAGCAGTAGGTACAGAACCTGGTTTAACAATACCTCTGTCATCACTGTTATCTTGAGGTCCTAAATCAGGATCGGTAACTTTGTTATCAACAGGTCTTTTGTTAACCAACAAGATTTTTTCATCACCGTATTCGATATGGTGTTTTCTGTTCCAAAGTCCGTCATCAGTTCTGTCGCCTGATTCTGTAATTTGATAGTTATCGTTTGTAACATTAGAAGTAAATTCACCGCCTACTTCAATGTATGAACGATCTGAAGTTGGGTCACCGGGTAATTTTTGCTTATCTGTATAAGGAAGTCCTGCAATAACTCTATCTGCAGTAAGTGTCATATTGTTGCCTGAAACTAAGCTTGATACTGATAATGTACCGGTTGTGGTAATATTCATATCATTACCTGCTTCAGCTATTAAGCCTTTTGCTTTTTCACCGACGCCGTCAAGAGTAACGTTTACATCATTACCTGCTTTAAGGTTTGTTTGAATTCCGTTCATATTAACGGTGCCTTCAGTTTTAACATCTTTTTTGCCTTGGATATAAATATGTTCTGCAGCTAAGAATTTTGTTGAATCTTTAACTGTTACGTTACCTTCTTTTGAAGTCAACCAAACATCTTTACCTGCATTGATATTTGTTTTTTCTGTTGTTAAATCACCGTTATATCTTAATTCAACATTCTTTGCAGCTGTTAAATCCAATGTAGTTGCAGGCTTAAATTTAGCTGTATCCGATAATATAACGCTTTCAGCGGTTGAATTTAATGCAACTTTACCTGTAGTAGCATTAACAGCGGTTGAACCCGTGAAATTAGAATCTCCGATTGTTTTTTGAGAAGCAAGGTTTACATCTCTTTGTGCTGTTAAGGTAGCATTGTTAAGTGTTAAATAGCCTTTATTTGCTTTAATATTAATATCTTGACCTGCTTTAAGAGGAGAACCGTCAACCCAAGCATATTCACCGTCGGAAGTTATATTAATATCTTTAGTTGCAGTTACTTGTGAATTGTTAACAACTTGTGCGCTTGTTTTATTAGCTTTAATGTCAATATTAGTACCATTCAGTACAGCACCGTTTTGAACCGAAGCTGTATTATCAGCAGTAATTTTTATATCACCGGTTGCAGTTAAATTAGAATGGTCAACACCAACATCATCGGTATTTGATGCTAATACTATATTGCGGCCTGCTTTTAAAGTATCATCACCTAATGACATTTTCTTGTTTGAAGCGAAGTCAACGTCTTTATCTGCATCATATACTGAATGTTCAGATACAATCTTATTGTAAGAAGTTAACCAAATATTACCGTCGTTGCCGATTTCAGCTTTTGTAGCTTTTAAATTAGCACCTTTAAGGTTAATTTCACTTCCCGTATTAGTTGAGTAATTTCTTATATCGATATGACCTGAATCTATTTTACCGTTTAAAGAAATAAACATTTTGTCGGTTGAAGTTTGTGCATCTTTAATGTCTTTTATTGCACCGTTGTTGTAATATTCAAAATTTACACCGTCAGAAGTAACGATTTTAACTTTACCGTATGCATAGTCGCCAACATTTTTAGCCGTGTTTGTTGAAATTTGTGAACCTTCGTACATTGTAACATTGTCAGTAGCGAAAGCAACGTTCTTATCACCACGAATTTTGGCATTATTTTCAACAACAATACCATAGTTGTTTTGTTGAGCGCCTTTTGTAAATTTCATTGTATTTTGGTTTTTATCAAAAGTACCGTCCATTGTTGAAACAGTGAATGAATTTACATTAACATTTGCACCTTCACCAAATAAAACACCGTTGGGGTTTAACAAAATGATTTTGCCTGAAGCTTCATAACCGCAGTTGTAGCAGCCCGAATCGGTTATTTTACCGTAAATCTGTGATAAACCGCCTGCTGCATTTACTTTGTTAATTGAGGTTTGGTTATGCCCTGTAAATTCGTAATTTACTGTAGCTTCTTTCCCTATATTATATGTTTCCCAATTAACTGTACTTACGGTTCCTGCACCTTCTGTTAATTTTACGTTCATATTTTTGCCTTGAGTAGTAACTTGGGCATTTACTACATCATGCGCAGCATCTTTTATTGTAGGCAGTGCATCAACTGCAACACCCGCAAATGCTGCCGGCATAATTGTTGTGGAAGCGAAAACTCCTACCGCAACAGCTGTACTTAAAAGTTTTCTCATGTTTTGTCCTCTCCATTTTTTACATTACACAAGTGAATTTTAGTATATAAAATATAAATTTCAATCTTATGTTAACCAAAAGTTACCTAAAAATTTTTTTTGCTATTTTAATTTTTTTTGTAAAGAAAATTTAAATTTGTAAAGTTATGTTATAATATAGCTGATTTTAAAGCAAAATTTCTTTTGTCCGTATTTCATACAAATGAATTATGTAACTATTTATTTACAAAAAGTATAATTTACTATGTATAGATATTATTCCGTTTATAATTAATATGTAATATAATTATAGAAAATGCTAGAATCATATTTATAAATTATATAGAGAGTGAAAGAAATGAAAAACAAACTGATTAAAACATCCTTGCTATTTATGGCGGTTTTGACCGCAAGTGCAAGTTTTGCAGTACCCATTAACAATAACCCGGGTATTGATGCAGGTCAAATTGATAACTACAACGTTATTGACGGAAGACGTTATCAAGCACGACAAAAACATGAAGAAACAAAAAATCCTGCGTACATTGACGTTAACGAAGCAACAAAAAAACAAGCTGAACTTCTTAATACAAAACAAGTTGCTTTCAAACTTAAAGACATCCAAATTACAGGTAATACCGTTTTCCCGACCTACGTACTTATGAGATTGGTTGACTTTAAAATCGGGCAGGAAGTTACAATTAATGACCTTATTATGTCCGCTAACGAAATTACCGAATACTACCAATCTAAAGGATACGTTTCTACCGTAGCATACCTCCCGCCGCAAAAAGTTCAAAACGGTAAAGTAGAAATTAAAATTTTGGAAGGTAAATACGGTAACGTTGAAATTAACCCCGGTAAGTGGGAAAGATCTTCTTATCTTAACAAAAATTATTTAAAAGATAACAACATTCAACCCGGTAAAGTACTTAACGTTAAAGACGTTCGTAATGCTTTAACCGATATGAACAGCGAAGAATACATGAAAGGTGCCGTTTCTTTTGCTGATAACGAAGAATCAGAAGAATATTCCGATGTAACACTCGACGTTAAAGACAGATTCCCGCTAAACCTCGACGTCAGATACGATAACCAAGGCAGAGATGCTATCGGTACTCAAAGAGGAGTCTTATATGCCGGCTTCCATGACGTTACGGGGCACGGTGATACTTTAATGGGTACTTTGGCTGCTTCCCACCACTCACTTGGATTGGGCGGTATGTATTCACTTCCTATCGGAGAAAATGAAACAAAATTAAACCTCGGTTATTCTTATTCACACGTTAGTCTGGGCAATGCCTTCGACAGAGTTTGGCCGGGTGCTAACATAAAAGGTGATTCTCACGATTATTTCATCGGCGTTTCCAGAAGATTGGCTAAAGGCGATGACTATAGATTATACGGAGATATCACTTTCGACTGGAGAGATACTGAAACCGAAGGTTGGGGCATTGAATTAGACAGATATCGTTCAAGAGTCCTCAGAGGTTCTTTAACAGATATTAAAGATGACTTCTACGGAAGATGGTTAGTAACAGGCGGCGTAGCAGGCGGTATCCCCGTTGATGCTTCCGACAACCACATGAATAAAGCTTTAGGCAACAACAACTTTGTTAAACTTAATGCAGGTGTCGCTCGTGTTCAAGTTATGCCTAACAACCAATTGGCTATTTTACAAGTCAACGGTCAATATGCTAACAGACACATGTTCGCTTCCGAAGCTATGCAAATCGGTGGTATCGCTTCTGTTAGAGGCTATGATGAAGGTTACTACATCGGTGACTACGGTGTTACTGCAAGCTTTGAATACAGAACTCCTATTCCGGGTTTGAAACAAATCCTCCCCGAAAAATACGGATTTATCAGCGATTCTATCCAACTTGCAGGCTTCTATGACTTCGGTTGGATTGGTAACAGATATCAAGGTTCTCTGCCTAGCGGAAGAACAGATTATTTGATGAGCATAGGGCCCGGTGTGGTTGTTAAATTGACAAAATATATATCTGCAAACCTATACTGGGGTTTCCCTATCGGAAAAGCTACTCAGAACTACATAGGTGCCAGAGATACGACGCCTTGCAGATTCCACTTTACACTTACTTCAAATATTTTGTAATGAGTATAGAAAAAAAACGAGGAACATTATGTTCCTCGTTTTTTTATTGATTAATATTTTTTTCCCTCTGTTTTTAAATCTAAATTAATGAAGAATAAAAAAGCAATTGAAGCCGTAAGTGCTTCGCAACACTTCACTTTGTTTTTACATAGAAATTACATTTAACGGAATATTAATCTCATTACATATCTGCATAAAATAATTTCGCATAATATCGCTATGACAGGTAAAGAAAAGAATTTGGTTTGTTTTAGCAAAATCGGCAAGACAATACAGCGCTTTTTTTGTTCTTTCCGTATCAAAGTTAACAAAAGAATCATCTATTATTAGAGGCAGAGCCATTTTTCCGTTTGGTTCAAGTGTTGTTTTATCTATTGTGTAATTTGAAGCATAACCGAGTCTTAGTGCAAAATACAGCTGCTCCTTTGTTCCTCTGGAAAGTATTGCCCACTCTTTACGGATTGAACCGTCATCATTTTGTATTTCTTGAGTTTCCAAGTTTATTTTGGTATATTTTCCGTCTGTTAATATTGAAAGATACTTTTGTGCATTTTTTAAATCAGGCTGAATCTTGGAATAATTATTTTTTGCTCTTTGTGCAATATCAAGTACAAGCTTATTTTTTAAGATTTTAAATACTTGTTTTCTGTACGTATCAAGCAGTATATTTCTTTGAATTCTTATTTCGCCAATTCCTTCAAAGTCTTCCAAGCTTTTTTTCTTATATTCGGCTTCTTTTCTTATTTTATTTTTTAATTCAAGTTCTTCTTCCGTTTCTTTTAAAGCAGTAGTATCTGATATATCAACATTAATACTGATAAATTCGGGATATTTTTTCTTTTCTTCTTCCAGATTTGCGATATCAGCCTGTTTATTTTTAATATCAGCCATAATCAAGTCAATTTTATGTTTTGTATTAGAATTTCTTTCATATTCAGTCTTTATTTTATCCGTAATATCACGAATATCCGTTCCAACAGTTATATCTGTTTTATTTTTGACAATAAAGTCATTTACAAAAGATTTTATGTTTTCATTATCTGTTTGTGAATTGTCAATCTGCCTGCAAATATCATTTTTTTCAGAAAAATTGTCTTTCAGCCTTTTTAAAATTTCAAATATCTCTTTATAATCTTTGTTTTCTATCTCAAATTTTGTAAATTGAGATTTTATCATATTCTGAATTTCAGAGTTTATTTCATTTGTTCTGTTTTTAAGTTCCGTTATTTCGGAATTAATGCTTTGGAGCTTTTCGGTATTTAATTTAATTTCATTATTATTTTTTTGAATTAAATTATTTACATCCGAAAATTTGTTAATTTTATTATTAATATCGGTTTTTATATTTTCGATTTTTGCGATAAAATATAAATTTTCAATATTAATAATATCTGAATAGTCGTTTTTTAAGCGTTCTTTGAGATTTAAAATTATATTCTCAATATCAGATTTAGCTTTTTTCTCTTCATTAGAAATTTTATTATTTTTAAAAGCAATTAATATTTTAATAAAAGCGATTGCACATATACTACAAAACGCAACAGAGGTATATAAGAGCGGTTTTAGATTTTGCAAATAGCTGATATAACCTGCAAATAAAGAAAACAAAAAGAACGCCGCAAAAATTATCATATATAAAGCGGATTCTTTATTATTTGTGCCGTCAGTCGTATTTGTTTTTGCCAATAATGTATTATATTTAATCATTTCAGACTCAATATACGAATACATTTTTAATAAATCATCATATTTTTCTTTTGAAATTACATTATCCTTTTGCGGAATATATTCATGTTTGAGGTTTGTTAAAAGATTTTCAAGGTTTTCTTTTTTTGTTTTTAAAACAATGAGTTCTTCTTCAAACTTTTCCAAATCAAAAGATAAATTCTTAATTTTTTTGAATAACGAATAATCGGGATTATAACTGTTTATAATATCTTCATTAACGGTTATTTGGTATTCGTTAATCAAAAAATTGATATCAGAATTAATTTTTTCGGAAATTGATACTTCTTTTTCTTTCAAATCGTTTATTTTATCAAGGTTCGCCTTATATAATGCTGATTTTTCTATTAAAGAGAGGTAATTTTCTCTGTCGTTATATAGTAAGTCATTATAATTAACATATTCTCGGCTGTATTGTTCATTCAAAACAGCAGTCTGAGAATTATATTGTCCCAATTTTAAAATTAAATTTATATAAATTTTTTTCCTTGTAAGATTATAAATATCATCATTTAAGCTTTTAAGTTCTGAAATAACGGAGTTATACTCTGATTCTTTAGATGAAAGCTCTTTAATCCTAAGGTCAAAAGATTTAATTTCTTCTAAAATATCAGAAGTTTCTTTTGTAAGCCTTTTATTGTCCCCGTAAAGCTTTTTTATTTCATTTTTCACTGCAGTTAAATATTTAACAAGGACTTCGCCCGAAGGGTCTTTTATTACATCAATCAAAGAAGCCGTATTTTTATTTTGTACATTCATTAAATCGTCAAGAGTAATATAAAATCCCTGCTCAAAATACTTCTGATTGACGGTATCCGTTAAGACAGAATAATCTACAGCGGAAGAAGTATCTTCATTAAATAAGCAGCAGCGTTTATCCGAGCTTCTGTTATCTTTAATTTCCGCTCTTAAATTCAAAGTTTTATAATCATCCTGAAGTTTAAAATAAATTCTGCCCTTATCAAGATTCTTAGCTTTAAATAAACCGTCTTTAATAAAAGACATTAAAGAGCTTTTACCTGCTTCATTATTTCCGCAGATGAGGTTTATTTCTGGGATAAACCCATAAACTACGCTTTTTTTTATATCTTTTTTTGTGTCATCTACAACAGCTTTTTCAAAGATAAATCTGCCCATTTAATTCTCCCCGCTTTCGTGTGAAGAATATATTAAGCTTGAAATATTAACACAGTCTTCTTTTGCCGATTTTTTTACGGCATTTTTAAACAAATCATATTCCTTTTCATCAAATTCACATTTTTCTAACACGGCTGCGAACTCTTTATCATAACCTGAAATAATTTCATCCGATATTAAGTCATTATAAGCAGTTCGGTATAATTCCCCTGATATTCCGTCATCATTTTCCAAAATATCATTATCTGTTCTCGGCTCACATTTATTGCTGATTTGGGATATGCAGATTTTTTGATTAAAACTTTCACTAATTTTGTCTGAAATCCCATTATAAAAATTATCGTTTATATCCCCGTACAATGAAGTAATGCCTGAAAGATTTAAATTGACTAAATGAAGGTCGCAAAAATCATCATTTAAAATGTTTTCAAGACTGTCAAATATAATATCATAAGCTTGGGTTAAATCATCAACGGATGAAATATCTGCCGTGACTTCTTCAAATCGAACCGTATCAAGCTTTATAAATTCATTTCTAACAATAATATTATTTTCGACGTTAACAAAACGAATGCCATGGGCACCTGTTTCTTTAATATTTCTGCCCTGAACGGTTCCCGAGTACTGAATTTTATCGTTAATTTGAGGTTCGGGTTTATGAATATGCCCCAGCGCCCAGTAGTCATAGCCGATATTTTCCAATTCACCGTATGAACATGGTGCATAAGAACTGTCCTTCTCTGATGTTATATCAGAATGCAAAAGCCCTATATGAAACATTAATCTGTTTAAATCATTTGATTTTGAGAAGTATTGTATGGGATTTTCATTCATTTTATCGGTTGTGTAGCTTAAAGCATGCAAAACGGCTATTTTTTCATGCCTGTTATTCTCAACTTCAATATCCGTATAATTCGGAGTATTTATTCCGATAATTTTTATAAGAGAATTTTCAGCGTAATTAAAAGTATTTTTATTATACGAATTAACGCAATCATGATTACCGCATATCAAAAAGGCTTTAATTTCAGCTTCTTCAAGTTTTTTCAACCCCCTTTTTAAAATAAGCTGAGAAGAAAAATCCTGATTTTCAGAGTCAAAAGTATCCCCTGCAATTAAAACAAAATCCACTTTATTATTCAAGGCGAAATCAATAATATTATTAAAGGTTTTTTCCGTTGCTCTATTCAATATATTTTTATGATTTTCGGAATATTTAGACAAATCCGAAAACGGTCTTCCTAAGTGAATATCTGCTATATGTAAAAAAGAAAATTCCAAAATAAAAATCCCCTGCATATATTATGATAGATTTAAACAAATCTATAGTCAACAATATAAAGCAAGGGATTTTTGCTTTTTAATTAAGAATTACCGATAAATTTTATTAAGAAATATTAAGAACAATATTATTTAAAAAAAGAATTCTAAAGTTTTTATAAATTAAGCCGAGATCAATTCTATAAAGGTTTAAAATCATATTAAAATAACGTGAAAATCAAATAATTAATTTTTTCCCTAAAATACATTAAGAATACAAGGTATACAACTTTTATTTTCCCAAAATACAAATAAATACAGCGTATACGTTTATTAAATAATAAATCGTGGAAGTAAAAATAATAGTTTTCATTTAAAAGAATAAAATAAACTCGGAGTAGATAGTATGAAAAAAAGAGAATTAACTTCAAAGTTAACTTTGGCAGCTTTATTAAATTTAAATATTACAAATACGACGTCTAACTTACATAAAAGTGAAAAAATGCTAAGGGGGGGGGAATTAGGACATTAGCCGCTGCGGTTGTTATATGTGCATACGCAAATAATATCGATATAGCAAATGCAGCAGGACTTGAGCCGACTTTAAAAGATAAAAGTGCATATACACTGACACCGTCAGATGTAGAAGGAAGCAATGTAAGAGCATTTACATGGGATAGTGAAAATCAAAAATTAAAAACACAATATTATCAAATTGATATAAAAAGGACTCCCGAAGGGACAGGAGAGAATGTTCAATATTATAACTGGTCAAAAGATGAATTTGGCGGGGATATTCTTGAGCCTACAGAAGACGAAACTTCATACGAGGCACATTATGATAGTAAAGACCACTATAAACAGCATTCATCATATAATGTATCAGCATCCGAAAGTAAAGATTTAATTGAAATGGATTTTATAGAAAATCACATAACTTCGGGTGATCATAACAGTAACGGTATATATAACCAAGGTAAAATTGATAAAGTAAAAGGTGACTTTATACACAACTACAGTGATACGGACGGAACAACTTCCAGCAATAACGGCGGCGCTATATATAACGCAGGAACAGGTTATATAGGTGAAATAGAAGGAAACTTTATCGGAAACTTTATCAGTGCCTCTTCGGATTCAAGCGGTGGTGCAATTCTTAATAGAGGTTCAAGTGCATCAAAATATACTCACATCGGTAATATAAAAGGAAAATTTATCTCTAACTACACCAGATCTACGGGAGAACACAACGGATACGGCGGTGCCATATACAACAGCAACGGTGTAATAGATAGTATTACAGGTGATTTTATTGATAACCACGCTTATGCAAACAGATATGCGGATGGCGGTGCCATATTTAACAGTTCAGGTATTACGGAAATTAAAAATATTAAAGGTGATTTTGTAGGAAATAATGCAAGAGGCTACCAAGGGCTTGGCGGTGCGATATTTGATATAGGCGGTATTTCCAATATTGAAGGCAACTTTATACATAACTACACATACTCTGACGGGGATAAGCATGATGATGATAACACACCAAGCACACCTGAGGTACCTGTAAGTTCTCAAGGCGGAGCTATTGTTGAATATGCAAGAAACAGATCCGTTACAATAACGGGTGATTTTTACGGCAACTATGCAAGTTCAGAAAAACATACAGGTGAAGGCGGTGCCGTTTATGCAAATGCAACAAATTCCCTTACGATAGCAGGTGATTTCTATCATAACTATATTTTAGGTAATACAGGGGCAAAAGGCGGTGCTGTATTCAACACGGAAACCTCCAATTTATCATTATTAGGTACAGAATTTTTCAAAAATTATGCTAACACTAATTCAGGTGACGCCTTAGGCGGTGCAATCTACAATGAAGGTAATATTATATACGGCAGCTTAATTGATTCATTATTTGTTCAAAATTACGCAAATACAACCGAAGGTGATGCCAAAGGCGGAGCTGTTTATAATCTGGCAAAAACAGGATTTGATTTGCCATACAGCCACTATTATTATAACTACACCAACAATACTTCGGGAGAATCCTTCGGTGGTGCTGTTTATAATGAAGGTGAATTAGGCTATATAAACTGTGGTTCATTCACGGGGAACCATGCGGATACAACTGCAGGTAAAGCCAATGGTGGAGCTGTTTATAATGAAGGTGATATAAGTGCTGTAAACTATATTTCATTTGATGAAAACTATACAAAAAATGAAAGCAGTGAAGCCAAAGGCGGTGCTTTATATAATAAAGGCAATATTAGTGAAGTAAATGACGGCAGCTTCACAAAGAACTACTCGATTTCAAAATCAGGTGAAGCCAAAGGCGGCGCTATTTATAATGAAGGTAATATACCAACTATAACCAATACTTCATTCGTTGAAAACCATGCGGATAGTGAAAGCGGTGAAGCACAAGGCGGTGCTATATGGACAAATCAAGATTTGAATATTATAAGCCAATTTGATACTTACGAGTTTTCAAATAACTACGTAACATCTAACGGAGTAAAAACACAGGAAGCAATTTATATTGACGGAGATAAAACATTAACTTTAACCGCTTCCTACAAAGGTACATTACTTTTTAACGATATTATTAACGGGTCGGGTTATAAATTGAATTTAAATGGTGATGACAGTTCAACAATAATCCTTAATAATAAAATTATTAATGCGGATGCGGTTTTGGATAATACAAATCTGAAATTGGGAGCTTATTCCGATATATTCAGTGAGTCAAAACTTACCGCAAAATCAGGGGTTATAAATACTGCAGATTCTTTATATACAAAATATAATTTTAAAGAATTAAATTCTGACGAAAATGTAAAATACAATATTGATATTGCTCTAAATGCAGACCCCGAAAAAGATAAAGCGGATACATTTAATATTTTAAAAAGTGAAGACGGCATTATAAATTTATCAAATGTTGTTGTAGATACTGTTAAAAACTTTACCCCTGAAAACGAAACCGTTCATATTATTCAGATTATAGATGCTGCCGATAAAAATGTCGAACTCAGACTTGACGGAAATATAAGAACAGTCAAAGAAGCGGCAGCAAAAATGACCAGCGATGATATTTTAGCCGCAGATTTCGGATTGGCAACAACAAAATCAAAAAATGACAGTATTAAAATCGCAGGCTGGAGAGATAATCTTGCCGCTTGGGCAGAACTTAAAGTTGACGATGACGTAGAAAAAGAATTCACCGTTAATAAAGGTGACGTTCAAAAATTAACCAGAAGCGTTAAAGAGTTATCAGGCAAAAATATTAAAATTACGGGCGAAAGTGCAAATACTCTTGACCTCAACGGTAATAACTTATTATCCGATATATCAACTGAACAAAATGTTACCTTATCAGATTTATCATTGAAAAATGCAAATAAAATCAACAACAAAGGTACTTTAACATTAGAAAATATGAAGTTTGAAGATACTTTTGAACTTTCCAACAACAATACTGCAGTAATAAAAGGGAAAACCGATATTAACGGCACCGTTACATCCGAAAACAAAGGTACTTTGTTACTTGATAATGCACAAACCAATATAACGGGCAAAGTTCAAAACCAAATGATTGACAATATAAACAGTAATACTACATTATCAAATATCAAAGATTTCCAAAACAATTCATTGGCAATGAACGGCGGAAGCTTTAATATCGGAAATCTTGGACTTACCAATCTGCATTTAAATGATTTAAACCTTAATAACGGTGATATCAATATAGCTTCTGTAGATGTTGACTTAAAAAATGAAGTAATGGGAAGAATATCGGCTGATAACTATTCATCCGCAAGAACCTTAAACGGTAAAATCAATCTTAATGATATGAATATTACAAGTGATTCAAAATTCATGCAGACAGTTATACCGTTTGCGGATGAAGCAATCAAAAATAATGTAGTATCAAATATAAAAGAAGCTCCGACGTCAGGTCAAAATTGGACGGCATTTTCACCGATATATAAATACGATGTAGCCTATTCGGCTGACGGAACATACGGAAATGAAGGTTACTTTGTATTCTCAAGAGGCAATTCTCCTTCAGGAAATCCGACAGACGGATTTAACCCTGCCGTATTGCCTTCTGAAGTTGCATCTCAATCAGGCGGATACGCAACCATGAATCAAACATTCGGATACGCATTCGAACACGCTGATACATTCTCGGCTTTGCCTTCAAGCGAAAAATTTGCAATGATGAATGCAAACAAATATTCAATAAATGAACCTGCGAACCTACAAAACTATACAAATGAAATTAACAGCAACGGTTTCTTTGTTAAACCTTATGCTACTTTTGAAAGAATACCGCTTAAAAACGGACCGGATGTCGATACAATTACTTACGGTACAATAATTGGTGCTGACGGTGATGTAAAAGAATTAAAACACGGTTGGGTTACAGTTTCAACGGGTTATGTCGGATATAACGGTTCAACTCAGCATTACAGCGGAGTTACTACAAATCAAAACGGCGGTTTGTTGGGGTTAACACAAACATTCTATAAGAATAATTTCTATACGGCAATAACCGCATCCGTAGGGGCTTCGGTTGCAGATTCCTCAACAATGTACGGTGATGAAGATTTTGCAATGCTGCTCTCTGGTGTGGCTTCAAAATCAGGTTACAGCTTTGAATTTAAAGACGGTAAATATATAATTCAACCTTC
>CANQLK010000034.1 GCA_947624665.1 Candidatus Gastranaerophilales bacterium | reverse complement strand
TACATCAACTTCTTAAATCAGACTTGGTAGCTTGAGCAACTACCGCCCTGATATTCTTATTATAACTCTTGGTAAACTTTATTTCAAGCCTCTTGTTTTGTCAAATTTTTCATCATAACTTGGCTTTATACTCTTTAGCATTTCCTTCGGGCAAGCGGTTCGTTTCGGGCTTTGCCCTGTCACTCACTTTGCACTCATTATATTCGGCTTTCAGCCTGCGTAAAAAACGCTAAATTATAAAAAATAAATTTTACTTATATCCTCTGCTATTCATTATATTAATTATATCTGAATAATATTTGATAAATTTTTATATTTATAAATGTTTAACTATTATTGTGCAAATTGTTATATTTTTCTTCCGCACAATATAAATTACCGCCTTTCAGATAATTAAGTCCGAGCTTATTAGTTGATTCTTCAAGGTGTTTTATCAATTTAAATATTTTATTCATTTCTTCTTTATTATTCATATATTCCATGTAAGAACTGTTATAATCTAGTTCTGCTTTAATATATTTTATGTCGGATTCCCGTACTTTTTCCAAAAACTTATCGATACTATAAATATTATCATTAACATCTTTTATAAAAATGTACTTAACAATTACTTTCGATAATTCAGTTGATGCCAAAGAATATTTTTTTAAGTTTAACCATACCTGTTCAAAGGCATCCACTCCTTTTATTTGTCGGTATAAATCTTTATCACCGGAGTCAGTACTGATAACTAATTCAAGATTCATAGACTTTAAGCAATTTTCAATTTTATTACTGTACTTAATTCCTGATGAATATATTTTCATTTTTATTCCATCAATTTTTTGCAATAAATCTAATATAGATTCAAATTCCTTAGATTCGGTAGGTTCTCCTCCTCCGAAAATTATATATGTATTTTTGTCTATTATTTTTTTCTTAATGCAGTCTTTTATAAAGCCTAATACGGGTATATCAGGTTTTTTATTAAAATTTTCTTTATCGGAATGAGTGTAACAATATATGCAGTTTGAACTACATTTTGTATAAGAGCTTATTATCATAGATTTAATTTTATTTTTACCATCCCAACTTTTTTTTTCTAAATTGGGACAGTTAATACAACTTTCTAATATTTGACCTTTTTTTTGTAAAGCTCGTATCTTATTTTTTATTTTAAAAAATTCTTTAAAATTATATTTATTATTTTTTGTTTTTGAAATAGGATTTATTTCTATGTCCGGATTTGAAAAAAAACAACAGTTATATATTCCGTCATACTGGCATGCCATTCCGTATTCAATCCATTCGCAACTTATATATTCTTCTAACATTTTTTATTTTCTTTCATTTCCTGAATAACAAATATAAGTTTAAATGAAATTGCATAATTGTGCAATTTCTTTTGTTATAATTAATACATTATAAGCTGTTTTATTTTATTTTTTAAGTGATATGAATGAAATTTGGCGGTTACAACTTTGCTTGCAACTCATTTCCACTTATTATATAAGGATTTCAGCCTAAGTAAAAATTCTAAATTAAAAGAAAATCAAAACAGGTTGAAGGACAAGCATATATTATCATTTATTGATAACTATTTTGTCTTGTTTTTTACTTTCTTTGGGGCAAGTAGTTCATTTCGGGCTTCGCCCTGTCACTCATTTGTCCTATATGTCTTTGAGCTAGACCGTAACTGCGGGGATAGAATCAAGGTATCTGACTGCGCTGCATGCAGCTATTGCCCCATCAGAAGCAGCCGTTATTACCTGCCTTAACGGGGTATTCCTTACATCGCCTATTGCATATACTCCCTTCAATGAGGTCTGCATATTTTCATCTGTTTCTACAAACCCTTGCGGATTTTGTTTTATTTGCCCGTTGAACATTTCTGTATTAGGAGTTATTCCGATATATGGAAATACTCCGTTTGTCTGTATTTTAGTATCTTGTTTTGTTGAAGTATTTTGTACAATAATACTTTCTACCGAGTTCGTACCTTGTATTTCAATGGGTATCGAATTAAAAATAAATTCTATTTTAGGATTATTCATTGCTCTTTCCTGAATAATTTTATCAGCTCTTAAAGTATCTCTTCTGTGGATAATATATACTTTTTGTGCGAATTTAGTAAGATAAATGGCTTCTTCTACAGCGGAATTACCGCCACCTACTACGGCAACGGTTTTATCTTTATAGAAAGCACCGTCGCATACGGCACAATAACTTACTCCTCTGCCTTTATATTCCTCTTCTCCTTTAATATTCAATTTCTTGGGCTGAGCACCTGTTGCCAGTATTACTATTTTTGATTTAAAGATACAATCGTTTGTTTCTATTTCTTTTTTATCACACGAAAGATTAATTTTTTCTATTTCAACCATCGGAAATTTTTCAACACCGAATTTATCGGCGTGCTGTTCAAATTTTTCCATAAGTTCATATCCGCCGATTAAAGAAAACCCCGGATAATTCTCTATTTCTAAATAATTTGAAGGCTGACCGCCTGTCATATTTATGTCTAATATTGCTGTTTTAAGGCTGCCTCTGGCTGAATATATCCCCGCTGAAAAACCTGCAGGCCCTCCGCCTAATATTATTACATCATATTCCAATTCTTTTTTATTTATCATACTCCCTCAATTCTTCTTAATATATACCCAAAATCCCCGATACGGGTGAACCTGATAATTTTGTGCCTTTTACTTTATATTCGATGAAATCTTCTTTTAAAAGTTCCCCGTTTTTATATGTTTTTATATTTATTCTATCAACTCCCGTAAAATTGTCACCTTGTAAAGTTAGAATGGGTGTTTCTATTGATACTTCATCGGGAAAAACGGTCTTTTTTTCAAACTTAACGGTTTTTCCTTTTACATCATCCACCGTTATTTCCGCTCTTGCTCCCGATAGCGGATTCATTAGCGTGATTATATCTCCTTGTCTTGAAAGTGTCCATATATCAAGGCTTGTTGATTGAAAGTATTCTTTATTTGTTGTTTTTGTGCATATTGAACTTACTCTCCAGTCGCCAAAGAATTCTTTTGGCACCATATCACTCATGGATACATTGCCCTCTATTACTTGAGCATTTACTCCTTTTATACACACACTCACTATCATAAAAATAATTAATAATATTCTTTTCATACATTTTTATTTAACTATATTTTTTCAATAGTCAAATTGCCCGAATAAAATTTTTTTCTGTTATATTTTTTTTCTTTAAAAACTGAATAATTTTTATAAGGTTATTCGTATTGGGATTATTTTTTCATTATTATTTATTTTTTGTAATATTTCAGAAGGAATTTTAAATTGTTCTGGATCTGAACTGACATAAAATTTGGGTGAAAAATTTTGATGAGTGTTTAATAAATCAGCTTCCTGCAAATCTTTGTATATATGCAAAGCAAAATACTCGGCAGGATTTATAAATATATCGTCGGATGCTAAAATCTTTAAAATATCAAGTAAATACGGATAATGTGTACAGCCAAGTATTATTTTTTCAGGGTTAAATTCCAGCATTTTATTTAATTGAAGTTTTATGTTCCCGATACTTACAAGATTGTATTTTAATGAATTTTCGACAATATTAACCCAATCGGGGCAAGCCAGTTCAAATACTTCAATATCAGAATTATATTTATGCAGTTCATTTCTGTATGCGTGATTTTCAACTGTATTATGAGTCGCAAAAACTCCGATTTTTTTATAATTTTCTTGTGCGATATTTTTGCAGATACTCTGAACAATAGGATATATTTTAAAATCGTATTTTTCTTTTAAAACGTTGTAAGCTATGGCAGACGTGGTATTACAAGCCATTACTACTGCTTTTACGTTTCTGTATTCGAAAAAATCAAATATATTTTTTGAAAAGGCTATAAGTTCATCTTTTGATTTGTCCCCGTATGGAAGATTTTTAGTATCACCAAAATATAAGTAATTTTCTTCGGGCATTATTCTAAAAAGCTCCGAAAAAACGCTTAACCCGCCAATACCCGAATCAAATATACCTATAGGACTGTTATTCATTGTAATGCTCCAACAAATACTTAATAATACCATCCGCAATGGCTTTAGCCGAATTTGATTGTCTTTCATCCGAAGCCAAAGCATTTCGCTCGGAATCGTTTGAAATAAATCCTAATTCCAGAAGTACTGCGGGTGCTTCTGTGTGATTTATAACATAAAATTTAGACTTAAACAAGCCTCTGTCAGTTGCTTCAACATCGTTCATTAATTCTTTATGAATAATTTTTGCGACATCATAACCTTTATCGCTGTAATAATGAGTTTCAATACCTTTGATTTCTGATTTTACGCTGGCATTAATGTGTATACTTACAAAAATGTCGGCATTTCGACTGTTTGCGGTCTGAACTCGGTCTTCCAATGTCAGTGTTGTATCAGCTCTTCTTGTCATAACTATTTTTGTTAAGCCTTTATTTATTAAATATTCTCTTACTTTTTCGGCTATTTGAAGCGTTAAATCTTTTTCCAATACGTTATTCCTGATAGCACCTGTATCATTGCCGCCGTGTCCCGGATCTATTATTATCATTTTGTCTTTTATTTTTGATAAATCACTTGAGGGCAATTTGTCTGCTTTATCTTTTATTGATTTCTTTTGCTGTGCTCTTTCAAGCAGGTTTGCAAACGGACTCTCTTTTTTTGTTATTTCGGATTTCTGTCGAATTTCAGGTTGAACTGTTATGTTGGGTTTTGGTACTGTTTGATTTTGACTTGTCACGATTTTTGCTGCTTTTTTGGTAAATACAAATCTTAATTGTGAAGCATTTAATGTTTCATAGCAATCCACAAGTGTGTTTTCGTCCGTGGGAAAAGATATATTATATATTCCCGAATCATATTTTTCAGCATAAAATCCCGTTTTATTGCTTTTTGAAAGATTATTAAATGCGTTAATATCAAAATTTGTAAGATTATAGAATGTAAGGTTAGTCTTATTTTCTTTCCTTGTAATTGAATATACTATAGGATTTGAAAACGTAATATTTATAACGTCTGTTTTTTCATTAACGTTTTGTTCTTTAAAATATGTCAGTTCGCTTTTTTGCGAGGTAACGTGAACACCTGAAATATTGTTGTTTCTTGCAAGTAACAATGTCTGTAAAGTCGTTGAATAAATAGGATGATATACTTGAGGTGTATTTGTTTTGATTACAATTCTTGCTTTTGAAGGTTCAAACTGACCTATTTTAACCGTTTCACTTTCCGATACTTTAAATTCTTTATCTCTCAATTCCTGCAAAACAATAGTGTTCGGTAAATCAAATACTATTCTTGAAGGTTCGGATAAAATGAACGGTTTTTCTACGTTAATCACTCCGATACCGCCTATCAGGATACTTCCGTTGCGAATGGAAATGTTGTCAAGGAAGAATCTTGATTTTAATTTTGCCTGTTTCTGTTCAATATTCGGTCTTACCAGTTCTTGAGAGTCCGCTTTAAATGCCTGCTGTACTTTATTAAATATTTCATCAGCTTCAGAAGTCGGTTTTTCCTGTTTTGATGCTACAGCCTTTTCATAATATTCTATTGCACTTTCTTTTGTTTCTTTGTATGTTTGTGTTAAATATTGTTGCAAAGGCTTTTCATTATTCAGTTTTATAATGATATTATTTTTTATTTTCAATACCTTTATTTGAGATGGGTTACTCCCTTCCGAATTTATTATAACTATTCTTACAATATTCGGCTCGGTTGAATTCTGCGCTATTTTAACCTGTTTCAACCTGCTGTTTTTCAAGTCATAAGTTGCATTGGGAAATGTTATGACTGCATTTTCGATATCAAAACAAACTCTTTCAGGCTCGGAAAGAATCTGTTTTTTTATGTTTATTTCCTCTGTTAATTCGGAGCTTGAAGTGCCCAAAAATATTATTGAATCCGAATTATCAAAATTTATGCTGTTAATTTTAAGGGTTTCTATGGCAAAGGCTTTTGGCAGCATTGATGATAACATACTATTACCGAGATTTATCGGCATAATGTGTATAAATAAATATGCAAAAAACAGTACTATTATCCTTTGTATCATATTATTTATAATAAACTCAAATAGATTAAAGGCAAAACAGTTAATGAAAATAAACAAAAAAATAAAGCCTTGTTTAAAGGCTTTATTTATATTTTGTTATTAATTATGAGTTTGATGAAGAATTCAAATTCGGTCTTAAAGTATCCAAGACGCTTGAAGTATCATCTTCAACTCCGTCATTGTAGAAAAGACTTGTTTCCGAGGCTCTGAATGATTTATATTTCTGTTCGATTTCTTCTCTTTCGCAGTTAATACCGAATTTTGTAATTTCTTCACTTGTTACTCTGCCGTCACCGTTGGAGTCTATTTTATTGAAATATGTTAATACCGTTGACAACAGTGTATTGTCGCAATTTCCGGTTGCGCATAACGTTTGAAGTTCATTATATGTCATTCCTCTTGATTGCATTGTATTCATAATTTGTGACATATCTTTGCTTGTTATTTCTCCGTCACCGTCTTTGTCTATATTATTAAAATTTGCGGTTAAATATTGCAAAAAATTACTGTTTTTTCCTAAATTTAATTTTGTAGTTGATGAAAGATTGGTCAAATCTTCAAGAGTCAGACCGGTTCCTGATTTGCTGCTGCTCATTAAAGTTGAATATGTATCGGTTAAACCCGCTAATGCCCCTGCAAGTAATGATTGTCCGTTTAATATACTCATTTTTTGCTCCTTACTTTATATTGCTTCGCAACATCATATTAATGATTTTTTTGGAAAAGTAAAACATTTATTTGTATGAATTTATTATTTCATTTAATAAATCAACCGTTTTTGTATTTTTACGTTTTTTGTAATTTCTTGCATTAGTCAGATATAAAGCCGTTTTTGCTCTTGTAATGCCTACAAATATAAGTCTCAAGGTTTCATTAACATATTCTTTCTTTATATCTTCCTGACTTTTTATTCCGCAATTTCCCACAATATTTTTAACTGTTTCTATAAAATGACTTCCGCTTTTTAATTTAACATTCTTTATACAAACAGGATAATTTTCTTCGTTAAATTCGGGAATAAACACGTAATCAAATTCATCACCTTTTGCTTTGTGCATTGTCATTATTGCTACGGGTTTATTTCCATTGTCACGCTTGTCATCAAAGAAATTGTATGCACTCATAGGCTTTTGGGCAATATATTCCAACTTGTTTATTACTTCCTCTATGCCGTCATTGTCTTGAATAATCCTTTTTGTTATGACTGATATCATATAACAATTTGATTTTGTTATTGAATTTTTTGCATAATATAATCCGATATTTAAAACCAGTAAATCAGCGGATATTGCGGAATTATTCAGCCAATAATCAATATCCCAGTACAATTGCAGAAGTCCTTCATCGGATATTTCATCCGTATCTATTGTAATAAAAGGCTCTTTTAATGTACGTATATATTCTAATGCCTCATTATTAAAGTTATATATGCCGTTTTGTTTATATTTTTCAGCAAGTTCGAATATATATTTATTGCTATTCGGCATTTTTAAAACGTTTAACAGGCTAATTATAAGTTGATATATCGGCTTTTGGTTTAAACAATCCGTCCTGATATCCGTTTTTATTCCGTTTGCCATAAATAATTCGTTGTATTCATTAACCTGCGAATTAAGTCTTAATAATATTGCAATTGAAGCTGCGGGGTTGTTCTTTCGAATTTCCGAAATTTCTTTTAATATATGTTGTTTTTCTTCTTTTTCATCACTAAATAATATATATTCCGGTTTTTTATCAGTTTTCGGATTAAATTCCGTACCTTTAATTTCAATATTATAAAACGCATTACTCAATTCAGCCGTGCATAATGAAGCTTTAATAAGAGAATTCGCAAGAGAAAATATCGGTTTTGAGCATCTTTGAGATGAAACCATTTCCACTTTTTTATTGGTTTGAATATATGTTTTAAAGCTTTCGGGGTTAGAATTGGTAAATGTGGAGGTTATTGCCTGATTAATGTCCCCGCATCTTATTAAATTATTGTATTTGCCGTTTATTAAACCTATCAGCTTTTGCTGAATATCCGTTGAGTCTTGAGCTTCATCTTCTATTACATATTTGCAAATATTTTGATAATAGGTTCTTATCTCTTGATTTTCTTCTAAAATTTTTACCGCATAATACAGCATATCATCGTAGTCTATTAAATTGTTCTCTTTTAAAACGGTATTATAAGCTTGAAATAAATTGAAAAATTCCTGAATGTCTTTGTATTTAGAAGAAAGATGAGAAAAATTTCCCGACAATTTCACTATAGAAATACACTTTAGATAATTTTCATAATTTTCATCGTCAATTTTAAATTTAAAAAAGAGTTCTTTAATAAATTTTTCTTTAACTGTATCGTCACAAATATCAAAATTTTCATCAAGTCCTGCTTTTATATAGTTCCCGTTTTCTTTAATAATTCTGAGTGCTAATCCGTGAATGGTCGATATATTCGGTAATTCACCGTCTTTTGAAAAAACAAGCCTGATTTTATCTTTGAAATTCTTTGCGGCAGATTCCATATAGGTTAAAACAAATATATTTTCGGGATTAATGCCGTCTTTAATAAGTTTAATAATAAGTGCCAGTAATATTGTAGTTTTACCTGCACCCGGAACTGCCATAATCCCTAATTTCCCTGATTTGTATTCCAGAACAGGCTTTTGATCATCTCGGGGGATAATTTTGAAATCTTCCTGCTGCTTGTCCGAAAATTCAATAAAATCAGCTATTCCGCCAAAATTTTCATTCCCCGCATTATCATATATGCTTGCGCTTAAATATATTTGTTCTTTTGCGCACAATGCAAGCTTTCTGAGTATTCTTGCCGTTTTATCCCTTGTTAATTCTATATTATCTTCTATTGTAAATGTATCTTTTTCCCACTCTCTATTTAATACCCAAGCATTATATAGCGTTCCCGTATCATTTTTCATCCATTCAATGCTGTTTATATCGAGCCAAAATTGATATTTTGTTTCTATGGAGTAATCAATTATTTTTTGCGGTGTTGAAACTATTATGGAATTGCCGATAAGTCCGAATGAATCAATGGGATTTTCACTTATTACACTATTTTGAGCTTGGATGATAAATTCTTCGGCAGGGTTTTTTATGTGATTTCTAAAAGCTTTTTCAAAACTTTCCGCTTCTTTAAGAAGAAAATCATACTTTTCCTTATCCATACCTGATATATTTTCAGCCATATTAGTGTATATAATCCGAATTTGAGTGCTTAAATCGTTCTTCGCCGCTCTTTCCGCTTTAATTAAAGACAATAATTTTTTGTATGAATAATCATATTCTTTTTCATTAAGATTAACTTCCTTAAAAACCTTATCTTTTATATAAATTCGGATAATTTCCATGCACTTTCTGTATGGTATTTTTAGAAATTCCGTGAAAAGACTTTTTATTTCAAAGTCGGAAACGGTTAAATTATTAAACAATTTTAAAATAATCAGTATATGTTTAACCGTAAAAGAAGAATTTAGTTTTTCACTGCCTGAAATAACCTGAAATGAATAATTTTTATTTGAGAATTGAAGTGATTTTATAAGAACATCATCGGTATTCGGAGTTATAATTGCAATATCCTCAGGCTTTATACCCGATTTTAACAGCGAAGATATTTCTTCTATTATACCGTTAATCATATCAATTCTTTTTGAGTATAAATTGTAAGGTAAACAGTCCGAATTTATTTTTTTACCGTTCTTAAATGTATCAAATATGGTATCTGCAAGTTTGGAAAATTTAGCATTTGCTGTTATATTAGTAATTTTAGGATTGTATTTTTTTATAAATCCGCTTACACCCGATTTATAAGCCGATAGATAACCGCATCTTGAAGAACCTGACTTATCATAGGCTATATAGTAACCTTTTAATTCAGGCATTAAATAATCAATAAAACTCCAAAAAGCATAAGAATATTCATCTCCGTCATCAATAAACAGATATTTAATATTTTTAAAATAATCGGTATTCTTATAAATAAGCGGGAAAACAGCCATTTGCCTTAAATAATCAAAACTGTTAAATTCAAAAGTTCTGCGCTTATAATCTTCAAGAGCTTTTTGCGCATCCTTATAGAAAACCTCGTTTAACGACAAAGACCGCTTTTCTACTTCCTTTGAAGTCAAACAATTCTGTACGATTAAAGAATACCGCCTGAATAATTGGTGAAGAAGATTAATTTTGGAAATATAATCGGAAAAATCGGCAGTTTTGATACTCTGCTTAAAAATATATTGAGAAACCTCAAGTCCGCATAAATTAAGTTCCGTTTTCTCATAATCGCTGCCGCTTAATGCAGAAATATAATCCCTGTTATCCTTAAAAGCGTTGTAACATAACCCGTAAAATGTGTAAATATTATTGTCGGATAAATCTAAATCAGGATTTTTTTTAAGGATTTCTTTTATGAAATTTGTTTTTTTATAAGAATTGAGAAACACAACCAAAATTTCTTTTGGATTAACACCCGATAAAATAAGGTTTATATATTCTTTTTTTAGTATATTAAGTCTGTTTTTACTCGGAATTCCCTGAATTAACATGAAAATTAACCATACTCCTATTTTTATTTTATAATAGTCATGGTAAAACGAAATGAAAAGTATATTAAAATATCATTTTTTCTATAATTTATATCAAAATCTTATCGGGAGCGGAAGTTTTTTAAAAAGGTACGTCGAAACATTTATTTTGCCCGAGATAAGAGATAAAAATTCCGTAAAAATTATAGATATAGGCTGCGGTACGGGTAATATTGTTCCGTATATTCCCCATAATTGTGAATATACGGGAGTTGATGTCTCTGAAAATTATATTAAATACTTAAAAAAGAAATATTCTCATAAAAAAAACATAAATTTCATTAAACAAAATGTAAAAGAACCCCTGAGCTTTAATGAGAAATATGACATAATAATTTCGGAAGCATTGATTGCCAGCTTGAATGATACAAATTTTGAACTTCTTTTGACGGAAATGAAAAATTTTCTAAAAAAAGGCGGCAAAATAGTAATTTCCGATATGAATTATAAGGAAAGCCATTGCGCATTCGAAAAATTTTTGCTGAAAAATGAAAGAGGCTGCTATATTCGTGGTCAAGATGACTACAAAAGAATAATTGAAAAATATTTTACCATTGAAAAAACAACCGAAATAAATAAGGTATATTGGTTTCCGTACCATAAAATAGCTTTTGAATGCCGTGAAAAAATGTAACGGTATGTTACAGAATTTTCTGTTTTTATAAATATCTGTTCACAATTCTTCATAAAAGGATTGAAATTTGAATTACAAAATGATATATTAAGTATATACAAAGGATATACTTAATTAAATTTTGAAATTCTGCACGTTGTGCAGAAGCAGATATATGCTGAATAATCCCCTATGGGGAAATTTTGTGTTCTAAAAATAAGTGTGTGTATAAGTAAAAACAGGAGATTAAAATGGTTTTAAATTGTAAAGCTGTCTTAGAATCTGATTTATCAAACGTAAACAATCTGTTTAGCGAAGCAAATGTTGTAAAATATATAAAAAAGATTTCGCAATACCAATCATTAAGTGCCGAAGAAGAAATGGAAACGGCAAAACTTGCAAAAGAAGGCGATATTAAAGCTAAACAAAAATTGATAAAAGCTAATTTAAAATTGGTTGTTACCATAGCGAAAAAGGTAATACATACAAGTAAACTTCCTATGACGGATTTAATACAGGAAGGTAATATAGGATTGATGGTAGCTGCGGATAAATTTAATTGGAAATTCGGTTACAGATTTGCGACTTATGCAAGCTGGTGGATAAAACAGTCAATGTTTAAAGCTATATCGGAACAGTCATACAGTATTAAAATTCCTGTTTATATACAGGAAACTTTATCAAGATATTCCAAAATGAAGTTAGAGATGGAAAGGAATGGTAAATCCGAAGCCGCACCCGAAGAAATTGCGGGTAAAATCAATATAGATGCTGATAAAATATATAATTATATGAACGCTTATAAAAAAACATTGTCTTTAGAAGGTGATTTTGAAATAAAAAACGGGTCTGAAGTAAGACTTGTAGATATAATTGAAGACAAAAAGAGTTCTGTAACAAATGTTATTGAGCAGGAAAATTTGAAAAAAGACATAAAAGATATAATAAAAGAGCTGAAAGAAAGAGAACAGAAAGTAATTATGTTAAGGTTCGGTTTGGAAGGCTGCGAAAAACAGACACTTGAAGAGATAGGCAAGCTATATGGCGTTACAAAAGAATGCATAAGACAAACGGAATCACGTGCATTAAATAAGTTAAAAAACAATACGGGCGCATATAAGATATATGAAGATTACGTTTGCTAGTTTTTCATATTATCAATAATGTTTAAACCGTTAAATATTGCCTTAATATTAGCCGAGAAAGTGTTTTCGTCCGCTCCTCTTGAGATTATGGCTATGCCGTTTGGCGCATTAAAGTACATAATTGTCATACCCGTTGCATCAGAACCCATATTTAAAGCCTTTTGCTCGTAATTTACGAACTCACAATCAAATCCTGCCTTTTTGATAGCATTAATGCAGGCATCAATAGGCCCGTTTCCGAATGCTTCCATATCGTAAATATTGTCTTTATATGAAAATTTAAGTTTAATTGTTTTTTCATCCAGCTTTTCGAAGTTGATATATTTGAAAGCGCCTTTCACGTTCAGGATATTGTTATAGTAGATATCAATAATATCTTTAACGGAAAGCTCACCGATTTTTTCCGCTTTTTCTTTTGCAACGGGAGCTATTCGTTGAGCTTCTGATAGTGTTATAGGATATCCTGCTTCTGAAAGTATTTCAAAGATGGCGGTTTTACCTGATTGTGAAGTGAATCCCAGTTTTTCATCGTCTTTTCTTCCGATTAGAGAAGGATGAATAGGTCTATAAGCACCTTTTTCCATGTCTTTTGTCTTAATTGCGCCGTCCTGATGGATACCGCTTCTGTGCGCAAGAGCTTCGGGCCCTATTAATGGCGCCTTTTCGTATATTTTTACGTTTGACATATCAGCGATGACAAGTGCCAATTCATAAATTTTTGACAGATTTAAAGGAACATCGACACCTGCATTATGAAGAGCTACTGCAACTTCGTACAGATTAGTGTTGCCTGCTCTTTCTCCAAGTCCGTTAAGGGCGCATTCAAGCTGAATTGCACCTTTAAAGTAGCTTTCAACTGTTGTAGCAGTGGCCATACCAAGGTCATTATGATTATGTACGGATATTATTATATCTTTCGGGAGTGCGTTATATACTTTTTCTACCAATGATACAAATACCGAAGGTCTAGTTCTCTCAACGGTATTCGGCAGGTTTATTACGGTTGCTCCCGCATTAACTATATCTTTTAAAACCTCAATAACAAAATCTATATTTTCAATACAGTCGCCAAAATGCTCAACGGAAAATTGAACCTCGCCATTTTTGCCTATTGTCTGTTTAGCAAACTTTACGGCTTCTATTGCCTGATTTCTGACTTCTTGAGATGATTTATTAAGAACATATTTCATATTAAACGGACTCATTGCAATAAAAGTATGAATGCGCTGTTTCTTTGCAGCTTTTATGGATTCTGCCGCTTTAATAATGTCAGATTGAACGCATCTTGCCAAAGCAGAAATTACAATATTATCAGGAGCCAACTTCGCTAATTTTTCGCAAGCTTCAAAATCCATATCGGAAGCTGCGGCAAAACCTGCTTCTATGCCTTGAACTCCAAGCTCGGTTAAATAGTTAAAAATAATTTCTTTTTCCGCAGTATTCCAAGGCTTTTTTAAAGACTGGTTCCCGTCCCTTAACGTTATATCGTAAAAAAAAGGTTGTTTAATTAATGTAGTCATTTCATTTCTCTTTCAGGCTTGTTGTATTTAATCCGATGTCGCAACGTTACGCTTGCTGTCTTGAAATTGCTTTATGCTCGGTCTTGTCGCTCCTTCGGCTACCGCCTTGTACTCGCTTCCGACCTCGCTTA
>CANQLK010000033.1 GCA_947624665.1 Candidatus Gastranaerophilales bacterium | reverse complement strand
AAACGCTCTATCCAGCTGGGCTACAGGCGCATTACGTTTTTATTATTTTCGTTTTGTTATTCTATATGGAAGGGTTTTATGTTTTATTTTTTTGCTCTGCCTTCTATTATATGATATATCAAAATTTTTTTTTATCAATAAAAAAAATAGCTGCTATGCAGCTAATACTTAATAATCTTCGGAGGAGATTTGGGGATTTGTTACGATTATAATAATTCACATATAGAAAAAAGTTTATAATTTTTCTTATATTTTTAATAAAAATTTACATTCTATTGATTTTCTTAAAATTTTTTACTGGAAAACTAACTTTTTTTTGAATAAAATCATGATATTAGAGGTGGAACATGCTAAATAAACTATTATTTATATGCTTATTATTATTTTTTATATATGTTGCGGTTTTTATTGTTTATTTCACGATAATCGTAATAGTTGCTTTTAAGAAATCGAAAAAGAAATCTGATAATGAACTGAAGACAGATTATAAAAATATTATAGTGGCTGTATATTCACACAATAATGAAAACAATATAGTTAATTTGTTGGAACAGCTGAATAAACAGGAATATCCCAGAGGTAATTATCAAACGCACATAATATTGGATAATTGTACCGATGATTCATCCAATAAATTGGAATTTGTCGGCGGTGCTAAGTTATGGAGGCTTACTGATGATACTCCGCTTGGTAAAGACAAATCTTTGTCTTGGTTATTGGAAAATCTGTTATCTTTTAAACAAGTTGATGCTTATGTATTCCTTGGCGCTGACAGAATGATTACTTCCGATTTCCTGTTAAAAGTAAATGAAGCACTTAAGGAAAACGACGTTATTGTCGGTTCTACCGAAATATACCGTGAAAATGCCGACTTCACCGATAAAATATGGTGTTCGGTAAATGATTACAATTCTGATATAATTAAATCCGGTCGTTCAAAACTCGGTCTTGCTGTTCCCATTGATTCAGACATAACAGTTATTAAACATGAAGTTCTTGAAAAAGTTAAATGCATTGATTTTAAAGATGCTAACTCCGAATTGAAATATTCGTTCCTGTTAACCAGTGTTAATTATCCTCCTAAGTTTGTTAAGGAAGTTAAAACATACATATCTTCGATGTTCTATACTCCGAAGCGTCCTGATTTTAAGTTTAAAGTATCCTTATTCTTCCATTGCTTTAAACCGAAATCTCTTATGAATCCGATATTTGCTGAATTCTTATTCTCGTTATTAAAACCTAACCCTTTAATTTTGCTTGCTATACTTACATTAATAGGTACATATTCATTTAATTATTACTTTTTATTTGATTTCCCGTGGGCAGTATTTTTGGCTGTTGTTTTAATAATTGCTTTCGGCTTATCCGTTTATAAATCACATATATATTTTAAACCCTTGATATATTTGATGTTTGTTCCGTTCTATACGCTTGCTCAAACATTGTCGAAAATGACACTGTTAAATAAAATTGTTCGTTTTAGAAAGAAAAAACAAAGTGCCGATACCGAATTAATTTCGGTTCCCGTTGCCGTTACAAATGGCAGAAGTACTTTCTCGTGTACTTTGGATTTGATTTCGGAAGATGGTTTTAAAAAAGCTGTTTTCAGATATAAAAAGAAAAAACAGGAAACAATGCAAGGGTATGTCAGAATGTGTGATGCTGTTAAAAATATTTCCGATATATTGGAACAACACGGATTTAGAATTAAAATTTGCCAGTCTTGCGCATATTTTTCACCGAAAATTGACGGTACTAATAATATGGTTAAAGGCTATTGTAATAAAATTGCATTGGATAATCCTAATTGCGTTGAAGCTCCCGAAACACTTTTATGGTCTTCTTGCGAATATTTTATTCCTCAGGAAGTCAATAATGTTATAGATATTTCTTCTTATATCAAGAACAGATAATATTAAGAAATATTAAAAATGATAATTCCATTATTTAAGTTTTGAATGCAAATTACCGATAAATAATAATGTAAAGTTATAATTGGAGAAACAACAATATGGGATTATCTTCATCGCAGGGCAGACTTTTAATGCTGACATCACGACTAAGTGATATTGAGCTTGGGGAAGTATTAATTTCCCAAAAACAGCAGCAGTTGGCAATTGATAAAGAAAATATTACCAAAGAATATCAAGATGCTATGAATAACCATGTTATTCAGGTAAAGGTTCCTGATTTAACGGGCGAATCAAATAAAGGATATACTATGGATAATATAAATATGCTTTCGCTCCAGAAGTCAGGTTATTTGGTTCATAATGATAATAATGAAATATTTCTTTTCAGAAACGAAGACGGTACTTATGGTGAGGATTATACTTCAGAAGACGGTCAAACGCATAAAGGTGTTACCGATGCTTACGGTAATGTACTTGGTAATATTCTAAAAAAAGAAAATACTGATGATGAATATTATATAGATATAAACGGTCAAACTTTTGATATAGTTGATGCATACCAGTCAGGATTAGATAATATTAATATTTTAAATGCTTCTATTGAAAGCGGCAGAATATTGTTATTTAATGTTAATTCGAATACTCCGAATATATCTACGGCAATGTTACCATCTGAAACAAACCTTCAATATGTTTTGGATACTTCTGATGACGCTCAGGCGGAAAGCAAATATGAGTACGAACTTGCTAAAATTTCAAGGCAAGATAATATGCTCGATATTGAATTACAACAATTGGAAACTCAGCATGAGGCTGTACTAAAAGAATACGAATCTGTTCGAAAAGTTATAAGTAAAAATATCGACAGAACATTTAAAATATTTTCTGACGGCTAATTTATTTTTATATAATATATAATCTAAAAGACGGTTTATCCGTCTTTTTTTTTAAGTTATGTAACAGAAAAATTAAATTTTATTTTGAATAAGCAAAAAACAAGGTTGATAACTTTTTTTTATATTGTAGGATGTGTGTGATGCAAATAGAAAAAACAGAAAATCCAAATATTACAAATAGAGCAATAAACGGTCAGGAAATTCAAAAGACCATATCAAAAACGTCAGAAAATCTGTCAGACAGTTTTGAAAAAAATTCGGTTGGGCAAATATTAAAAGGTGAGGATAACCCCGATAATAAAACCAAATCTTTAAGGCTTGTTCCTGCATTGTTAATCGCCGATAATTTGCTGGATGCTTCTTTCTCAGGACAAGGAAATAAAAGTTTATTAAAAAAAATTGCAAATATAGGTGATGTAATATCTCAAAAATTAAAACTTGATTCCGTTTTATCTGAGAAATCGAGTTTAAGAGTTAAAAATTTTTTAAAGAATAATCGTTTTCTTAAATATTTTACAAGTGAATATAGCGCTGTTCCTAAATCACCATTGGCAAGAACTTCAAAAATGTCTGAAAAATATATATCAGATTTGACTTCGGTATTATCAAGAGCCGCTCAAAGTGAAAGATTTGCAGAAATATCATCTGCGATATCCAAAGAAACCGAAGCTACTTTAAAAGATATTGCCGATTCAAAGACAATATCTGCCGAAAAATTAATAAAGGCTGCTGATGAGTTGATTTCAAACGGTATTGATAAATTAAATAATGGCGGTTTGTTATTTAAATCCCAAAGTTTATCAGGTTCCAAAAATAAACTTATGGCATCGATATCAAAAATCGGTAAAACTTCTGTAGGGAACGTTGCAGCAAAAGGCTTTTTAAAAGCTAAAGATGTCATTACTTATGGTGGTGGTTTATTAAGCTTGTATTTTATGGCAGGTGCTATAGTAAATGCTGTTAATGCTGCAAAAGAAGCTCCAAAAGGAGAAAAGAAAAGTACTTTTATGCATGTTCTGTCAGAACAATATCTAGGCTTTATTTTATTACAACCCAGCGTGTCTTCCGTTTATAAATTAGCCGGTAATAAATACAGAGGTATGAGTGTTGAAGGTCGTGAAGCACTTAAAAATCTTGTTAAATCTACTAATGCAAATGAATCTTTAACTAAGGCAGGTCTTAAAATTGCAAAATTACAGAGAAAATTGTTATTAAAAGGTGTAGATAAAGATAAAGTTGAACAACTCGCAGGAAATACGCTTAAAGATGCAAAAAAATTATATAAAGGACTGAAAAAACAAGGTACAAAATTAAAATTATGGGAAAAACCGCTTAAATTTGCAGGGAATATTTTAAGCGCAGGTTTGGATAAATTAAAAAGACCAAAAGTACTGAATATATTGGGTAAAAAAATAAGAGTTCCGAAACCCACATTAACAGGATTTGCAGGTGGTTTCGCAAGATTTGCTTTGATTATGTTTGTTATTCAACCTCTTATTCAAAAGCCGATTACTAAATTGGTTCATAAAATATTTGGTAAACCTAAAACTTATCTCGCTAAACAAGAAGCAAAAAATAAATCTGATAAAAAATCAGAGTCTAATGCAGTAAATAATTCAAATCCAAATTCAAATACAAATCTTCTTACAAGTTGGGTTGATAAAATTAATACCGATGATGTTCCCTCTGCTGAAGTGAATAATCAACAAAATGCTAATAATGTTAATATAAATAATAAAATGCCCGTTGATACGTCTAATACAGATGCTCAACCTTTACCTTCGTTGAATCTCGTTAACAACGATAAAAATAACGATAATAATGATAACGACAGGTATATCCCCACTGTTGAAGCACCTTTGGAGCAAGATGTTTCTAAAGAGGTTAATTTGAAAGTTCAAAACATTCTTAAAAATACCGATAAAATTTATAAAGATGCAAAAAAATTAATTTAATTAACTTTTCAAGATTATAATGTTATTATTATCTTATGTTAATTCATTATATTTCTGAGTATATGGAATATTTGGAAATAGAGCGGGGATTGGCTAAAAATACAATCTTGGCTTATCGTAGTGATTTATACGCTCTTTCTGATTTCATTAATCAATTTAATTTTCAATCACTTAATGAAATTCAGCGTTTACATTTAAATATGTATATTAAAAGTCTTTATGATATGAAATATACTCCACGCTCAATAACCCGTGAAATAGCTTCAATAAAGGGATTTTTTAAGTGGCTCGGTATTAATGACTATTTGAAACACAATCCTGCACTTGCAATAGAACAGCCAAAACTTCCCAAAAAACTTCCTAAAGTTTTATCTATGCAGGAAATAAATGAGTTATTGAAATCTGATATGTCGGTTATGGAAATTGCAATACTCGAACTTTTATATGCTGCCGGACTTCGAGTATCTGAATTGACGGATATTACTTTCAACAACATTGATTTAAATTCAAAATATATCAGATGTATCGGTAAAGGTTCAAAAGAAAGAATTGTTCCTATAGGTCAAAAAGCTTGTTCAGCTTTAAAGAAATATTTAAAAGAACGAGATTATATTTTAAAAAAATACAATATTTCTTCTAAATATTTTTTTATTAAGGAAAATGCTAAAAAATTAACAAGACAGGATGTTTATACTTTCATTCGTAATTTAGGAAAAAATATTAATAAAAATATATCCCCACATACAATCAGGCATTCTTTTGCTACACATTTGCTTGAAAATGGTGCTGATTTAAGGGTAGTTCAAGAGCTTCTGGGACATAGTGATGTTTCTACTACTCAGTTATATACGCATATCAGCAAAAAACGCTTAAAAGAAATTTATTTTTATATAATTAAGTAGCAAAAAAATTTTTTAGAGTATTTAGAATTAATGTAATAAGTCATAAGGTTTAGTATGAATATTAACAGTATCAGTTTGTTTAGAAATTATAAATCAAATCAATCTTTTAACGGTCTTTGGGGTAAAACTTCAATTAAAACAGATTTGGATGCTGTTATGAATATTCCCATACATGAATATTCTTACTATTATTATCCCTTCCTTGATGAATCTGCCGCATCAATTAAAAAAGTAAAAGATGAAACTGAAAATGCCGCAATTGTTATTGAAAACGGTAAACCTAAATATAGAATTAATGATTTTAAACTTTGCGTTCCTTTGCCGTTTACGGAAAAAAGATACAAAGATTATATGAGTCATAATAGTACAGGTACTATTTCACCTGAAAAAATGGAAATTTTTGCTAAAATGCAACGTCATATAAAAGATAAATATTCAACAAAAGATTATGATATGCAGGTTTCAGCACTTAATAGTAATATAGCTCCACATTTAATATATACTGTTTCTTAAATTGTCCGAGTAAATTTTTACGATAAACCGAGGGTGTGAGTTAAAATTTGCGAGTGGCGTATTGAAAAGGTTGCAAAGCAATTTCAAGAAAGCAAGCGTAATGTTGCTACACTAGATTAAATAAGCATTGCTGCCATACAGGCTGAAATATATGAGGTTAATGTTCCTGCAATTAATGCTCTTATTCCCATTCTGGCTAAGTTCTTTCTTTGGTTTGGGGCAATTTCGCCGATTCCCGATATTTGTATGGCTACAGAGGTAAAATTTGCAAAGCCTGATAATGCAAATGTTGATATAATGAAACTTCTTTCCGATAAAACGTCTTTCATTAATGATAAATCCGTAAATGCTATTGCTTCATTCAGAACAAATTTTGTTCCCAATAAGGAACCTACAGTCATTACTTCATTTAACGGGGTTCCTATTAACAATGCAAATATTGAAAATATTTTTCCGAAAATCATTTTTATTGATAAGTGTTCAACATCCAATCCTATGCAAGACAAATTAAGATGAACGACATTATGCAAAAACAGACCGATTTTTCCCAAAAAGAAATCAAACAGAGCTATAAGGGCAATAAGTGCTATAAGCATTGCTATTACATTTAAACCTACTTTCATCCCGTCTGATGCACCTTTTGATATCGCATCCAATACGTTAACATCGGTTCTTCTTCTTTTTATTTTAAAGTCCTTCATTGTTTGCGGCTCAAGAGTTTCTGGATAGATTATCTTTGAAACGACCAAAGCTCCGGGTGCTGCCATTATACAAGCAGCAAGCATATATTTTGCGGGTATTCCCAACCCAGCATATACTGCAATTAAACCGCCCGACATACACGCCATACTGCCGGTCATTGATGCTAATATCTCGGAACGTGTTAAATTCGGAAGATACGGCTTTATCATTATTTGTGCTACTACCTGTCCTACAAATGAACTTGCTACATTTGATAAGGCTTCTGCACCTGATACATCCATCAGTTTATTTACTATTCTTCCGAAAAAGGCTACTACTCTTTGCATTATTCCGTAATAATACAATATATTTACCAGTATCATCATAAATATTAAGGCTGGTATTAATTTCATTGCAAACATAAATGATTTATCGCCGAATAATTCCTTCAATATATCAGGACTGTTTGATAACGGCCCGAATACAAAGTTTGCGCCTTCATTTGCGAATTCCAGTATTTTCTCAATGAACCGACCTATGTATTCAAACATTAACTTTCCGGGTTCAAATTTTAATATAAATATTGCCAAAAAGAATTGAAGCGCTAGCCCTACGCCTATTGTCTTATAGTTAATTGCTTTTTTATTATTTGACATACAAAATGCTATAAGCAACATCGCCAATATGCCTGTAATTCCGAATATAAATTTCATAAACCGCTTCTCTCAATCCTTTTTTGTTGGTATTTCTATTTCTTATTTCTTATTTCTTTTAATTTTAAATCGTATTTCTTTATTGCTGTATCTCTTTCTTTTTCAAGTTCACTTACTTGCATATTAAGCAAATGAATTCTGTTCCTTCTTTCCGTTTCGGATATTAATGTTGACTTCTCTGTTGCTTTTATTTTTGCATTGGTATCTTTTATTCTGGAATTATATGCCGCTTTTAATTCTTTCTTTTCGTATTTAATTTTTTTAATTGCTGCTTCTTTTTCCAAATTTTCAGTTGTTATTTCTTTATATGTCGGAAGGTCATCAAAAAATTCCTTTGTTTCGTCTATAGCTTTATTTGTAATATTCTTTGTTGATTCTACAGTCTTTTTTGTTGCTTCTTTAGTTGCTTTTGCAGCTTTATTTGCTATTTGTTTAGTCTTTAATGTGGTTTTGTCTGCTGCTGATTTTACAGCTTTTGCCGTTTTATTTTCGGCTGATTTTGCTGCAATTATAGTTCTGTTTTCTAGACTTTTTGTTTCTGAAGCTGCCGTGTTTGTTGTTATAATATTCTTTTCCGTTTCTTGTTTAGTCAGCGTTGTTTGATTATCTGCCGAAAACCCCTGATTATTTATACATATTATAAGTATTGCCGTTACCGCTGCCGTTATTATTGTATTCTTTTTCATATATACACTACTCCTCTTTATATTTATACTGTACATTGCTTTTTTTGTTCTTGTCAATAAAAAAAAACAGAGAGATTATAAACCTCTCTGTTTTTTTGCTTTTTGCTATTTTTTATTTTTACTGTTTATTAATATTTTTTAATGTATTTAAAGTATTTAAAGTATCTTCTTTTGATTGTTTTAAATCTGATTTCGTTTTTTCTAAATCAGCTTTTGCAGCATCTTGTTTGGTTTTTAAATCTGATTTGATTTTTTCAATATTTGCATCTCTTTCGTCTTGTTTAGCTTGTGCTTCATCTTGTTTCGTTTTTAAATCTGATTTGATTTTTTCGATCTTTGCTTCTTTTTCAGCTTTTGCAGCATCTTGTTGAGTTTTTATATCCGATTTTGCTTTTTCAATATTTGTTTTTAAATCTTCTTCTTTTAATTTTAAGTTAGTTTTTAATGCCTCTTCCGGTGATACTGTTGTTTCAGGTTTATCTGTTAAAGATTTTACGCTTTCCGTTGTTTTTGTAGCTACGGATTTAACACCGTCGGTTGTTTTTGTTGTTACCGCTTTTGCGCCTTCAGCTGTTTTTGAAGCCGCTGCTTTAACACCGTCGGTTGTTTTTGTTGTTACTGCTTTTGCACCTTCAGCTGTTTTTGAAGCTGCTGATTTAACACCCTCTGTTGTTTTTGTGGTTACGGTTTTAGCGCCTTCTGCTGTTTTGGTAGCTGCTGATTTAACACCTTCCGTTGTTTTTGTGGTTACTGTCTTAGCGCCTTGTGCAGTCTTTTCAACTCCGTTTTTTACCGCATTCTTTGATTCTTTTACAGCTGTTGTTAATGCAGATTCTTTTTTCACCGTTTGAACCTGAACTTTAGGTTTTGAAACTTTTGCTGCTGTTTTTGCTTGTGTTGCCGCTTCACATGACATACCCATTAAGCCGGCAATAACCAGTGTAAATAATATTCTTTTCATCCTCTTCTCCTTTACTTTATTATATTTAAAACCATTTATAGGTTTTTTTAATATTTGCATCGGTTTTGTGAACTAAAGGTTCTTTCTTTTGAATTTTTGATTTTTCGTCACCTTTGTTATTGTGTAGTTGTTTTTGTGCCGCATTTTCAAGCTTGTCGGCTAAAACGGAATTTTTTACAACAACTCTGGACTGCGGAATAAATTTATCAACTTCCGCATCGTAATCTCCTTCATCATTTATATATACCGCAGTACTGCTTAAGCTGAAAACAACCATTATTACAGTTGCGATAAATAAAATTTTAACTGTATTTCTTTTCACTATCTACCTCTAAAAAACAGATTTTATTTGATATTTACGCTTACAAAATTTCTCTTTTGTAAAAATTCTTTTACATCAGATTTTGTATATTCTACTAACGGTCTTACTGATTCTTTATAATAATCTGGTGCAATATATTTTATCGTGAAATTTTTTACCGTTACTTTACCGTCCGGAACAATTGTAATTTTATTTTTTCCAAATACTCTTGCATTAAAAGCACCCGGTAAAAATGCGAGTTTGTTAACTCCTTCGGGTAATAATTGGTTTGAAAATACTACGTTATTTAAATATAAATTTTTTATTTTAAAATTCTTTGTTAACACTGAGAATGGGTTTGTTGTCAGTTCAATTACAGCAGCATCAAAACAATCTTGTTCTACTTCGTATATATATTTTGATGACCAATTTGTTATTGTAATAATTAAATTCAGATTCGGAGTCATTTTGAAGTTTACGGAATCCATTTTGGTTGTTAATGTTGTTGATTGGTGGATTTTATCTTCAAAATCTTGAACATTAAATGTCGAAGTTAATACTGCCGGGTATATACTCAACAGTCCGGCATAAATAAATAAAGCTAATGATATTAATAAAAGCATCAAATTTCTATGTTTTTTCATGTATTTTGCCCTTCATATACTTCTCTTTATTATAATACCATATTGTAAAAAAAAATAACAGATTTTTTTTGAATTCTTCTTTACTTATTTTTTAAAATCAGTATGATATAACTATGATTATTATATTGAGAATACTTATATGTATGGTTTTATTTTCAACCCTTTCTTCATTTGCTGATGAAGCCAAATCAGATTGGGGGGAAAACAGTGATGTTTTTAATAAAGGTTTCGAAAATCAAAAGGCAGTTTCGGATAATAAATTAAAAAACACCGTTAAAATGATAAAAGAAAAACAGCTTTCAAAAAAACAACAAAAATTGAAAAAAGAGGTTCAACCGTTATCTCCAGTTTATGATTCCGAGTCTTTAAAAAATTTTGCGGGAAGTGAGTTCTCTGATGATAATTTAAATAATTCTTTAACTGTTCTTATTCCCGTTAGTGCGTACAGCGATAACGGTATTAATATACAACCGGGTTATTATAAGCTTTCTTGCAGAAAAATTTCCGTTAATGAGTATGTGCTGGACTTATCTCAAGGCACTCATCTCGTTCTTTCCGTTCCCGCAAAACAAACTTCAGAGGATTTGGAACAGGATTCCGTTACTTTTTGTAATGCCGAAGTCATTTCTAACGGTCGTATCAGGCTTATGTACGGAAATATTGATTTGAACTTGGTTGGCTATTTATATTTTAAATAAGACCTTTTCTCTTTTTTAATTCGTTAAGCTCTTTTTGATAAGGCGATATTGAAGTTACTTTTTCTATAATAGCCGGCATTTTCTCTAAAGTATAATCAATTTCGTCTTCGGTTGTAAATCTGCTTAGGCTGAATCTTATACTGCCATGAAGTGCGGTAAACGGTACACCCATAGCCTTTAAAACATGGCTGGGGTCTAAACTCCCAGACGTACATGCACTGCCTGAACTTGCACAAATTCCGTAATCATTCATATTTAACAGGATTAATTCGCCTTCAACATATTCAAACCCTATGTTCGTTGTATTTGGTACCCTGTTGTTTGCAGATGAATTTAATCTCGCATTATATATTTTTGATAATAAACCTGTTTCAAGTTTATCTCTTAAACGCTTTATTTCTGTTGATTCGTACTCTAAATTTTCACTTGCCAACTCGGCGGCTTTTGCCATACCAACTATATACGGAACATTCTCTGTTCCTGCTCGTTTACCGTTCTCCTGATGACCGCCTATAATTAACGGCGTGATTAAAGTTGATGATTTGACGTACAATGCTCCAATCCCTTTTGGCGCATGGAACTTATGTCCGGATATTCCCATTAAATCAATTTGTGTATCTTTAACGTCCAGTTTTATTTTTCCTGCTGCCTGAACCGCATCAACATATACTTTTGTGTCCTTATTTAACGATTTAACTTTTTCGGCTATCTCTTCTACCGGAAATATAACACCTGTTTCATTATTTGCATACATGCAAGATACAAGTGCCGTTTTTTCATTTACTGCTTGATAAAGCTCTTCTTTATTAAGCTCTCCGTCAGAATTAACCCCGACATAAGTAACGTTATATCCGTCTTTTTCAAGTTGTTTATATACATTTAGTACACAAGGATGTTCTACTTTCGTTGTTATAATATGATTCTTGGATTTATCTGCGGATAAAACACCTCTTATAGCCATGTTCGCAGATTCACTGCCCGAAGCCGTGAAAAATATTTCTTTTGAAGCTTTTGCTCCAAAAAAATCTTTCATCTTTTCTCTTGCTTCTTTTATCGCTTTTAAATTATTATCTCCAAGCTTATACATACTCGAAGGATTACCGTATTTCTCGCAAAAATACGGAAGCATTACTTCTACAACCTTCTCGTCAACTTTTGTTGTCGCATTGTTGTCTAAATATATAATTTTTGAATCTGTCATTTTACACCTGAATAATTTCTATATTATTATCTATATGTTCTTTTAATGTGGCTTCAACAAAATGTGTCAGAGTTATCTGTGAACGATTGCACATTTGGCATTTTCCCGATAATTTGACCTTTATTTTATTATCTTCGACATCGATTAGTTCAATATCTCCACCGTCTTTCCTTAATTCCGGTGATATGTATTTCTCGATAATATTATTAATTTTTATAATTAATTGAGTTTTTGTAAGTTTCTTTTCAATATTTACCTGATTATTATTTACGGAATTAAGAATTTCTTTTATTTTACCCTGACATCTTCCGCAAGCACCACCTGCTTTTGTATAATTTATTACGTCTTCTACTGTCTTTAATCCGTTATTCTTAATTTCATTTTCAAGAAATGTCTTGCTGATATGAAAGCAATTACATACTATGTCTTCGTCATCTTTTATTGTTATTTCTTCATCGTAATAGTCTGCAATTGCGGCTTCAAGAGCTTCATGTCCCATAACTGAACAGTGCATTTTCTCTGGCGGCAGTCCTCCAAGCGCATCAACTATATCTTTATTTGTTATTTTTCTTGCCTCGTCTATATGCTTTCCTATAACCATTTCGGTTAAAATGCTTGAACTTGCTACCGCACTTCCGCATCCGAAGGTCTGAAACTTCGCATCCGTTATTATTCCGTTTTTATCAATCTTTAAATACAACTTTAGCATGTCGCCGCAGCTTATTGAACCTGCTTCTCCAACAGCATCCGCATTATCTATTGAACCGACATTTCTCGGATTTTTATAGTGATCTATAACTTTTTCTGAATAATCCCACATATTTTATATCATTTCCCCTTTTCACATTTTATTATATTCCAAAAAAATTTCTATTACTTATTTTCTTAAATTTTTTCAATATTAAATTTTAAGCGGAGAAACAATTTGTTCCTCCGCTGTTTTTGTACGAAAAAGGATGAATTTAAATCTTTATATTCGTTAATTCTTTTATCCGTCTTTCATATTCATATTTCTAATTACTTAATTACATTTTTTAATTCCCTTTTTTATTTCTCTTTAATTATATAAAAACAAAAGAGTATATAAAATTGCTATAAAATATATATAAAATACATATCTTAATATCTTTTCAAGATATGTATTTTTATATATATTTTATATTTTTTAACAAAATTTTGAATAGTTTTTTTATAATTTTTTGATTAAGATTTTTTGTATGCCAAATCGGGTTTCCTTGCGGCAAGCGTTTCATCGACTTTTTTAACCGGTGTATTGACAGGATGTTTTAATACTTCTTGCGGATTTTCTTCTATCTCTTTAGCTATGGTAATCATAGTATTTATAAAATCATCCAATCTTTCTTTTGTTTCTGATTCTGTCGGCTCTATCATTATTGCTTCGTGGACAATTAACGGGAAATAGATTGTGGGCGGATGGAAATTGGAATCCATTAGCCTTTTTGCAATTGCTAAAGTATTTACTCCCTGCTCCTTTTGTTTTTCTCCCGAAAGTACAAATTCGTGCATGCATTTTTTATCAAACGGCAATTCGTAATATTTTTTTAATTTGTTCATCATATAGTTTGCGTTTAATACTGCACTTGTACTTACATCTTTTAGTTCTTTGCCCTTTAAAAGTATGTAGGCGTATGCTTTTACAAGCACGGAAAAATTTCCGTAAAACGATTTTATTTTACCTATTGTATTTTTTTTATCGTAGTTTCTTTTGTATAATTTTCCGTCAAATTCTACAGAAGGTACGGGCAAAAATTCTTTTAGCTTATCAACAACACCAACGGGGCCTGCTCCGGGGCCGCCTCCTCCATGAGGTGTTGAAAATGTTTTATGAAGATTTATATGGACTATATCAAATCCCATTAGTTTTGGATTTGTATATCCCATTATCGCATTCATGTTTGCTCCGTCGTAATACAATAATCCTCCTGCTTCGTGTACTAATTTTGATATTTCCAATATATTTTCTTCAAATAGTCCTAATGTATTGGGATTTGTAAGCATTATTG
>CANQLK010000032.1 GCA_947624665.1 Candidatus Gastranaerophilales bacterium | reverse complement strand
TCGCTTACCGGACTTCGTCCGTCCGCAATTTCGCTCGTTTTGTAACCTTTTCAATACGCCACTCGCAAATTTTTACTTACACCTTCGGCTATCGTAAAAATTTACTCGGACACTTTTTATAATATATTTAGGTTTTTATACACAAATTTCCATATCCGAATGATGAGAAAACAGAATATATTTTGACTGTGGAAAATATGTTAGTATAATTCCCCAAATTAGATAATAAAATATATTCTGAAGAATAATAGTTTATTTTGAGTCGGAGTTATTATGATTTTGGATAAGTTAAACAGTCAAAACGTGAAGTTGACTATAGAAGAATCAAACAGTGCGGAGGTTCCGTTTGTTGAAATAATTGTAAAAATGGAATTGTTAAAGGATTTTATTTACAATTTGGTATTACTTTCAGAGAACAGACAATTATTTGAAAATCCGTTAACGGAAAGGGAATTGGAAATATTGAAATACATTGCTATGGGAAAAAGTAATGAAGAAATAGCCAAAAAATTAAATGTAAGTACAAATACTATAAAAGTACATTTACATAATATATATAACAAATTATTAGTGGGTGACAGAATTCAGGCAGTAATAAAAGCATTAAAAAATTATTGGATAAAAATATAATCGGTAAATTAATTATAATAAATGCTTACAATGTTCAGCCTATATTTATAAGCAGATATAAAATTCCGTACGAATTTGTAGGTGAAAACAGGCATGAATTAAATGTTAAGCTGATTGTAAACATAATATTAAGAATGTTTAACATATACGCAATTTTGATAAAAAAAAATACTTAATATAAATGTAAGGTTTTAGTATTTTTGGGGTTAGTATAGTTATGATTCAATGTCAGGGAATAACAAACAGCGGATTTATAACAACGGAAACGGGTGGTTTTTTAACAGCATATAATAACGAAAACGATACAAATATATTTGAATATGCTCCCGATGAAAATGTCGTAGCACTGAAAGAAGAGTTATCAGGCATAGCAGATAATAACGGAGTATTTTTAGAAGGCTGGGATGAAATAAAAGCAATAACAGGAATCGGTTCAAGCGAATCGAAATGTGAAGATGCAATAGAAAAATATAAAAAAGGAGAAATTTCATACGAAGAGGCACTGGAAGAAATTGAAGGATATAAACAAAAACAGGATAACAGTTTAAATTTATTTGCAAATATAGCGGTATCGGTATTATCAATAGCAGCAGCAACAGCAGCAACGGTAGTAACCGGAGGTGCAGCAAGCCCGTTGTTAACAGCGGCAGTTGGAGCAGGTGTTGGTGCAGTTGCAAAAGCAGGATTTAAAACAATAGACAGAGCTACAAACGAAATTGAAGACGATGCACTTCAAGGAAAACAAATCGCAAAAGATATGCTTTCAGGTGCAGTTACGGGTGCTATAGCCGCAAAGACAATGGGAAACGGCAGCGCAGTTGCAAATCATGATTTGAAAAAAGCTGTTTTAACAAATGCTCCAAAATGTGCGGTAACCGGTCTTAAAGCAGGTGCAATAAGCGGTGCTTCCAATTATTTAATAGACTGCGGTTTTGAAGATGATGAAGATTTTAATTTTAAAGATTTAGCAAACGTAACAGCTGCAAATGCAGCCGTAGGCAGTTTGGTCGGCGGAATTATGGGCTCTTTTAACGGAGTAATGAAAACCACGGGTATCATCTCTCACGGAGGCCAAGCAGCAATGGTTGAAGGCAGTTTAGCTAATACCGGACTTAGAGATATTGCCGCAAATTCCGTTTGCTCCGCTGAATATAAACTCTTAACAAGAGGTATAAACGATATTATTTCCTAATAACATTCTATCTATATTCCGGCAATGAATTTTATATTCATTGCTTTTTGTTTTACAATAGAATCATGATTAACTTTGATTCATTAACGCTTAAACTATTTAAAGAAGAAGTTTCACACTTCCTTATCGGTGCTAAAATTCAAAAAATTCAGCAAATCGGAAGATATGAATTTATTTTTCATATTAGAAATAACGGTATCGTAAAAAAATTATATATAAATATTAATCCGAATATTTACTATATTTGTTTTATTTCAAAAGAAACGGAACAAAAAAGAAACTTTGTAATACCAAAAGCGGCACCGATGTTTTGTATGCTACTAAGAAAATATATTCAAAACTGCAAAATAGTAAATGTTGAAGTTCCCGAGTTTGAAAGAATTTTTGAAATATATTTTGAATATTATAATGAATTAAATGAAAAAACAATGTTGTGCCTATCGGTAGAATTAATGGGCAAATACGGTAATATAATTTTATATAATTATGATACAAATGTGATAATAGGCTGTGCGCATAACGTGAGTTCCGAAAAAAGCAGAGAGCGGGAATTATACGGCTCGCTTCCTTATGTTTACCCGCCGAAACAAAATAAATATAATATTTTAAACACGGATTTTACGACATTTAAAGATGTTATTGATATCGATAATCTTGCTGTTTCAATATCTTCCAAATTTCATTATTTAACTGCCTCATTTGTTCAGGATATTATTAATTCTTTAAATTCCTCCGATTTGGAGGATTTATACAAAAAAATCAAATCCATAGCGCAAACCGAAAAGTTTTTTCCTTGTATTTCCAATGATTATTCAAAATATTATGTAATTAATTTTGATGATACATTTCCTTGTAATTCAATAAATTCTATGATTGATGAGTACTTTTCTTATCATCAAAATATACAAATGGTTCAAAATTTGAAATCAAAAATAACAAAAATCGTAAATAATCATTTGAATAGGTTGATAAAACTGGAAACAAAACAAACCGAGCAACTGGAAAAATCGAATAAAGCCGCCGAATATAAAGAAAAAGCAGATTTAATTATGTCGAATTTATATTCCATAAAACAGGGTGAAACTAAGATATCTCTTGTTAATTTTAACGGCATTAAAACGGAAATACTCATTGATGAAAATAAAACACCACAGGAAAATGCTAATAAATATTATTCTCTATATAAAAAAGCTAAATCTGCTTATGAACATTCCGTTGAATTATTAAAAGATACAAAAGCTCAAATATTATATTATGAAGAAATTAAGTTCTTTATATCCGAAACTGATAATATTTCTGAATTGGAAGAAATTTATAAAGAAATAAGGGAAGAAAATACACAAACCGATAAGGAGCAAATAAAGACAGATTTTGTTGAATATGAAAATTATAAAATATTTATCGGAAAAAATAAGAAACAAAATGATTATTTGCTTTCAAAGATATCAACAGGCGAAGATTTATGGTTCCATCCTTTAAATGCGGCAGGTTCTCATGTAATAATAAAACATAATAATTCTAAAAACGAGATACCCGAAAAAGTTATATTAAAAGCTGCGCAATTAGCAAAAGAATATTCGTCACAAAAAAATAATTCAAAAACTCCAATCATATATACAAAACGTAAATACGTAAAAAAAGCAAACGGTAAGCTTGCTTTTGTTACGTATAAAAATGAAACTGAAATAATTGTTTAGAATTTACTCATTTCCGAGAAAATATTTTTTTGTCCGTTGATATTAAAATAATCGGCATCTTTAACATTAAATCTGTTATTTTGATTATTAATTGTATTTTCTGTCTGTTCTTTCCTGATACGTTTTTTTGTGGCTTTTTCATTAATCCAGGGAAGCAAGAATCCTAATAACACGGGTACAATAACAACAACCGAAAGTGCCGTGAATCTGGAATTTATTGTTTTTGCTTTTTTAACCCAAGGATTATCTTTATCTTTAAACATTTCAACAAGGTCTTTAACCGCATCAGAATCTTTTGCCTTATCAAGAACATTTGTTATGACCGAGTTATCTGCCTTGGAAATACTTGTGCCTTCAGCTTTAAGCAGATTATTTACTATATCTTTTGATTTTGGTGTTAAACTAAAGAGCTTGCGCAGCTTTCCGCCTTGATTTGATATGAAATCGCAAAAGCCTTTTATTCCGTTATTATAATTATCTATATTTGTATATTGAGAAACTATTTGATCCGTTGACATTACTTTTACGCCTTTAATTGGTCTTAAATAATCAAATACTTTTTTGAAAATATTTTTATTCTTAAAAGCTTCATCTTTTTTTGATAGAACCAATCCTGAACATAATTCGTTAACTTTGGAAAATATTTTTCTTAATTCCTTTTCTCCAAAACACATAACAGCGCAAGTAACAAAGTCACGTCTAACAATTTCTTCCCTATCATATTTATCTTTTGCACTTAAAGTACGGGGAAGTATAATACCAAAAGCCATAACTCCAAGCATAAGCGGGAAGGAAACATTCGGGCCGTCAAATTCAATTCCTCTTGCGAACTTGCCCAATATTCCCGAACCCGTAATTTTTTCAGCCGCTACCGAAGCTGCGGAACCGAATGAAGGATTACCTGTTCTTGCGGTAGTACTGTTTTTTGCAGTTGTATCATTTGAATATGCTTTATTATTAATGGTTTCATCTTTCATCAAGCCTTTTAATCCGGCATTATCATCACCTTCGGCTTTGTTATACAGTTTGGGTATAACTTGAAGGAATGTCAATACTGCGGCATACATAATGGCATTTTGGAAGAATCTGCCTACGGTTTTTTTATTTGCCATTTTTTGGATATATTCGGGAACATTTTTTATATCTTTTTTTGCAATTTTATCTACAACGTCATCCGCATAAGATTGCATGTAGCTGACAACAGCTTTAAACGGTGCTTTTACGTTCTTGGAAACTTGTGCTGTTGTGTAATCGGTATAAATTGTATCTTTTGCATGTTTCTTTGAAATTTCCGTAAATGAGTCAGCCAAGCCTTCCAGAATTGCTTTTCTTTCTTTTTTGTCGCCTGTTGCAAGCATTGTTTTAAATCTTGAAACGAAATTTGAAGCTTCTTCCAGAGTAGCATTAGAAATTTCTGTTTCTGATTTAGCATTTTTTATTATTTCTGCGAAAGTACTTTTATAGAATTCCTCTTTGCTTGCGGCTTTTCCGACATCTTTAAGTGCTTCTTTTGCGTGGATGTCGCCGAGTGATTTTATAATATTAGCAGGTACATTTACCAATTTGCCGAATACTTTTTTACTGACGGCGAGCATTCCCATAGGGATTATGAACATGCTCGGGCCGGTTAAAAATTCTCTTACCATTTCTTTTGCGGCGAAATTCAGATTTACTTCTCCGTTATTTTCTTTGGCATTTCTTTTTAATCCCATTATAGGTCTTGGAAGATTTGTACCAAGCATGTCCTGTAATGTAAATGATACGAAAAGTCCGCCGTTTTCTATGGCATTTGCTATGAATAACGAAAATTTATCTATCGGTGCCATTAGTCCTTTAAATGACGGCTTATCTGCTTGTATTTCTCTTCTTGTTACATTGTTTTGTCTTTTTACGTTGTTTAGTCTTTTAGGAACTATCGTATTTACTTTACTTACCTGCATATTATTCCTAGTTTTATTTTTACTAACTTCTTTTTACCATTAACCTAAATCATGTGAATTCTTTAATTTGCGCTTTTTTCTGTCATTTATTAAATATCTTTACAAAAGTTTAATAAGTGTACTTAGTATACTTAATATATAAATTGCTTTCAAGTGTAAACCCCTTTAATTATTAAGTTATTTATCCTATATCGGATTGTAAAAATTTATAAGAAAATTTATATATTAAAACTGTTTTGTGGAAATAAATAAAAAGAGAGGCAATAATATTATTGATGTCTCTTTTACTGATTTTTCTTCCCTTTGTATTACAATAGGGAAGTTTTTTTATGACTTAGAAACCAATAGAGTTCTAAACGAGTTAAAAATACAAATAATCATAACACCTACATCGGCGAAAACAGCAAGCCACATGTTTGCAATACCCGTTGCGCCCAAAACAAGGCATATAAATTTTATTCCGAGAGCAAAATAAATATTCTGTTTGACTATTCTTAAACATTTTTTTGAAATATTTACGGCTTTTGATATTTTTAAAGGATTATCGTCCATTAATACAACATCCGCAGCTTCTATAGCGGCATCCGAACCTGAATTTCCCATCGCAATACCGATATCGGCTCTTGATAATACGGGTGCATCGTTAATACCGTCACCAACAAAAGCAGTTACATTTTTATCATTTAAAATTTCTTCCAGTTTCTCGGTTTTCTCATTCGGAAGTAGTTCGGCGTAATATTTATCTATCTTAAGCCTGTATGCAACGTCTTTTGCAACCGATTTTAAATCCCCCGTCAGCATTATTATATTCTTTATTCCTGACTTTTTCAGCCGTTTTACCGCTTCTTCGGATTCGGGTTTTATAACATCGGATATTACTATATGCCCCATGTATTCTTTGTTTATGGCTATATGAATGATTGTACCCGTTGAATGACATTTTATATATTCAATGTTATTGTTTTTCATTAATTTTTCATTGCCTGCCATAATTTCGATATCATCAACTTTCGCTATGACTCCGTTCCCGCTAATCTCTTGAACATCTTTAATTCGGGATATGTCAATCGGCTTTTTGTATGCTTTTCTAAGGCTTAAAGCAATCGGATGAGAACTTAAACCTTCCGCAAGTGCGGCATATTCAAGCAATTTGCTTTCATCGGTTTTGTTATGATGAACGGCATTGACCTCAAATACTCCTTTGGTTAGCGTTCCGGTTTTATCAAATACTACGGTTCTTACTTTTGATAACGTTTCAAGAAATATTGAACCTTTAATTAAAATACCTGCTCTTGAAGCACCGCCTATCCCCGCAAAGAACGAAAGCGGAATACTTATCACTAATGCACACGGGCAGCTTATTACCAAAAATGTTAATGCCCTGTATATCCATGTTGTCCATAAAACAGGCTGTTTTAATAATAACATTTCCGATATCGGAGGTACTACGGCTAATACTATTGCAGATATTACTACAAACGGGGTGTATACTCTTGCAAATTTTGTAATAAAATCCTCGGATTTAGATTTCCTTGAACTTGCATTTTCAACAAGTTCCAATATCTTTGAAACCGTAGATTCTCCAAAACTCTTTGTAACTCTAATTTTTAACAGTCCGTTTATGTTGACCGAACCTGAAATTACTTCGTCATTAATGCTGACATATCTGGGAGCGGATTCTCCCGTGAGTGCCGAGGTATTCAATGATGACGTGCCTTCAATTATAATACCGTCTAATGGTACTTTTTCTCCTGCTGATACAATAATTATATCTCCCGCTTTAACTTCCGACGGATTAACCTTTTTAATTTCACCATTCGATTCAATATTGGCATAATCAGGTCTTATCGCCATTAAATCGGCTATATTTTTTCTGCTTTTTCCAACCGCCAAACCTTGAAAAAATTCACCGATTTGATAAAAAAGCATTACTGCTACGGCTTCAACATAATCGCCCGAATTCCCGTCTGCTTCATTATAAATAGCAAGCGCAACGGCTCCGATAGTTGCAACGGCCATTAACAGAGATTCATCAAACACTCTGAAATTCCTGATTCCGTTAAATGCTTTCCTTAGAATGTCATAGCCTATTATTAAATAAGAAACCATATATGCACTAAATCTTATAATGCCGTGCATAGACAAAAAATGAAGTCCTATAAGCATTAATCCCGCAATAATAATTCTGATTAACATTTTTTTCTGTTTCTTATTCATTTTTAACCCTGCTTAAATTTTAAATATAAATTTCAAAGTCATCTTCTATTTTTTTGCAATTCTTTAAAACTTCTTTCATAATGCTTTTAATATCAGCATTATCCTCAAATTCAATTTCCATCTTTTGTTCCAAAAAATTGACTGCGGCATTTATAACACCTTTTGTCTTTTTTGCCTCTTCTTCTGCTAAATTGGCGCAATTAGCGCAATCCGCCTCTATTCTATACACCTTTTTCATTTAAATTCTCCTTTATGTTTTTTAATCTTGTTTCTAAAAGATTTGTATATTTAGTCAGAATTTCCGAAAATATTTTTAATTCTTTTGAACTGAATCGGCTGAAAAATTCTTTATCTTTTTCACACCACGTTTCGTGCATTTTTAAATGTTTATCAAAAACTTCTTTCCCTGTTTTTGTGAGTTTATAATAAGTTTCTTTCTTATTATCGGGATTTTTGTATGTTTCTATTGCTTTTTTATCCGTCAGTTTTTTAATTATTTTACTGATAGCCGCTTTTGTTAAGTTTAAAGTCTGCGCAATCTTAGTAACATTTGGATTTTCTATTTTGCCTATACAATCTATGCAGTGCATTTCGGTATATGTGTAATCGATTAAAATATCCCCGAATTCTTCCTTATACAAGAGTTCTAAATTACCCGATACATCAAACAAAGAGAGCAAAGTATTAATAATATTTTCCTGCATAAAAAACCTCATAATATTGTTAACCTGTTAACAATATTATGAGCATTTTTAAAACCAAAGTCAATCCTAAAACGTAAAAGATTAATTTTTGTTAACGAGTTAACAAAAATTTTGAAGAACTAAACTTTTTTACCGAGTTCATAGGCTTGTAGCATAACATCCGAATGCTGCCTTATTTCGAACGGATTGTTGGCGCCTGCGCCTGATACTACATTCTTTAATGTTAATTTGCTCAAGCAGGCTATCCATCCGTTTAAGCCTTGTATAACATGTTTAACTACATTTTTATCATTATCTGCCGAAGTAGTTATCAAATATACATCACGTGTTTTGTATTCGGAAACAAACAGCGGATTAGCTCTATCTATGATAGTTTTAAGCTGACCTGACATTTCGTAGTAATAAATAGGTGTTGCAATAATCAGGACATCCGAATTCTTGATTTTTTCGGTAATTTCAATTGCATCATCTTCAATAACGCAGCGTTTTGTAGTTTGGCAGGTCAGACAACCTCTGCAAAAATTGATGGTTTTATTTTTTAATGAAATCAATTCAACATCGTTGCCTGCTTCTTTTGCGCCTCGTTCAGCTTCTCGAGCCAAGATTTCCGAATTACTGTTGTTCCTTAAACTTGTTGATATAATTAAAACCTTTTTTGCCATATACTTCCCCTTTTTTTGTTTAATTATATTATTTTTTTAGGATATTGTAAACAGTCAGACTCCCGTAAACATTCTTGTATTGGTATTTTTGTTTATTTTCAGAAGTATTTTTTTGGCTAAGAAAAGGGTTAACATTGATAGTATAGATACCGTTATAAATCTTATTATTACTGTAGTAATAACTTCAACTAAATTTCCGTTTACAATCGGGATGACTCCTTTTAAATGAAATATTTGATTGTATATAAATATCCAATACCAATGAATAAAGAACAGACCGAAGCTGTATTTTGCTATAAAATCAAGGCATTTATTTAATTTTTCGCGGGATAAAATATATCCGTCATAATTTTTCAGAAACCCGAGTATAAGCATTGTGAGGAATGTTTTTGATATCGTGTAATTACAGTATATATTTTTGTATGCCAAATAAACGTCTAAAATTGAAAAGATTAGCATTAGAATAAAGATAATAAGTCTTTTTTGATAGAATTTATCAATAATTTCTTTATATTTAGAACAGAACATTCCGAATACATATAAAGAGAAGAAGTGAATAAATCCTGAAAGAACGTATTTAACGTATAATAAATATTTTGTTCCGTAACTTAAGCCTGTCAGTTGGTCATATTCGATATCTCCACGTTGAAGAAATACTGTTATAATGAACATTACGGGTAGAAGTTTGTATAAAAATCCGTTTTTTTCCGATTTAAGGAGCAGTGCCGAACATAAAAAGAACAGTACTATCATAGGGATAAACCACGTGGGAACATTATGAACACGTCCTATTGAAAGCAGCATCGGGATTTGGATAAATGCATTCAAACCATAAAACGAGTTTTTATATAAAACAGGATATGCGAAGCAGAAATATATCCCGGGGATTGCCGTTATGATGTAGGGCAGAATTACGTTTGTCCATTTTTTTGAAAGGTAATTTTTGTATTCGAATTTTGCAGATAAATGCTGAAACAAAAATCCCGAAATAAATATAAAAAGTGCGGTACCGCCGCATACTATTTCGCAGTTAATCTTATGAATTAAGCTGTTTGGTTCTGCTATTTGCATTGAGTGTCCCATAATTATAAGCAATATAGCCAATCCTCTAAATACATTTATATAGTTTAAAAAATTTTTTTTAGGTTTTTCCGTATTTGCAGTTTCCATTTCGACTCCTTATAATTCCAACCAAAGCACCTGATAAGGTGATATTCTTAAATGCATTGTTCTTTTTTGCAAGGAAATATTTACTTTTATGTCATCGTTGTTAACCAAATTTTTCAAACTTGTAATTTTTCCGTTATTTTTTAATACTATGTCGGCGGGAAGTGTTATTTCGGCGATAAGTTTATCATCAGAAAGGTTGTTTATAACGAGTATTTGTTGATTTTTAAGTTTTCTTATATAGCAGAAATTGCTTTTTGATTTGGTTTTTAGAATTTCGAAACTTCCGTTAACCAGAGCGGGAGTACTTTTTCTTATTTGAATAAGGTTTCTGACTTTTTCATAAACTTTCGAGTTAAATTTATAATATCCTTTTGTTGCACCGTAGAACAGCTTTTTAGGGATTTCTCCCCGGTTAATGTCACGGGAGTCAAAGGCGGATAAGAGATGAGAGTATAATGATTTCTTTTTATTTCTTTTTTCCGCAGATTTTTTGGCATTGTTATAATTATTAACCGCACCGACTTCGTCGCCGTAATAAATAATGGGAATTCCGGGGATTGAAAGCAGTATTGCAAATGCCTGTTCAATTCTGTTAGGGTTTTTGTCAAGGAAATTAGCTAGCCTTCCGCTTACTCCGAATCCGTTTCTGAATTCTGCGCCTTTGGGTTCTAAGTATTCAAAAATAATATTTCTTACTTCAGGGCTTACCATTTCCAATGTCAATTCGTCATGAACTCTCAGGAAATTGCCCCAAACAGCAGTTTTGGGAATTGAGGGTGTTTTTTTGTAAGTATCGGTAAAATATTTTTTATCGCCTGTTATCAGCGTTGCCCAGATTGCATTCATATTAGGGAAATGGTATGCAATTTGAGCTTCGGTTGTTCTTTTAAATTTTACTTTTTCGTCATCAATATTAACGGAAACTTCTCGGTCTTTCCCGAAATAAGGAAGGATATCTTTTGGAGTTTGGCAGGCTTCAACCTGAATAACGGAGGATGGTGCGGTTATTTGAAGATAATCGCTTAATAAATGAACTATGGCGTGAGTTTTTGGCTGGTTCTCCGCATTTGTTCCCTTTTCTTTTGACAGATACGGAACCGCATCCATTCTGAATATATCCACGCCTAAATTTGCCCAATTAGTTATGGTATCAAGCATGTAATATAATACTTCAGGATTTTCCCAGTTAATATCAAGCTGAAACGGGTAAAATGTGTGATACAAATAGTAATCCTTGCCGTTTACGGTAACTTTTCTATAGTTATTTTCGGTATTTTCGGGGAAAATTTGCCGTCTTTTTGATATTTTTCCGTCTGTTTCCGTGTATTCTATAACCGTACCTAAATTTTCGTCATTGTATTTTTTATATTCGGGCATTTTATCAGTGTAAACGAAGTAATTAAGATATTTTTCGTCACCTGCTTCAAGTTTTTTGAACCATTCATGTTCATCCGAAAAGTGGTTTAATACCAAATCGGCTTTAATTTTGAAACCTCTTTTTTTAGCTTCTTTAACAAAATTTTCAAATTGAATTAATCCGCCCAAATCTTTTCTTACTTCTCTCGGATTTTTAACATCAAAGCCCGAATCAGCCATTGGACTTTCGGCAAATGGAAGCATATATAAGGTTGTAACGCCTAAATCTTCCAGATAATCAAACATTTTAGCTGTATCTTTAAAAGTGTTGCCGCTTTTTGCCCTTACTACACCGAAATAATCCACATAAAACATATATATAATTTCTTTTTTGTACCAGTCGGATTCTCTTGTCTTATCCTGATTTTTAAGCTCCTCTGAGCGTTCTTGCTTTGCATTTTCGGCATGTTTCATAACATTCAGGTAAATTTCTTCTACATTTTGTTTCCCGTATATTTCCTGAATGACTTCTTTTATTTCTTTTTTCAATCTGTTTTCTATGTCAATTGTTTCTGCTGGCACGGAATTAATTTCAATATTACCCGTAAAGTCGGAAGATTCCTGAGCAGACACCGGAGAATACAACATCAAAATTAAAGTAAATATTAGAAACTTTTTTATCATATTACCTCTATTTGTATGTTATCATAAAAATATTCTTTATTAATGTTAAGCGTTATAATATTTGATTTTTCTATGTTCTATCGTAGTAAACCTTTACGATAGTTTATTTTTTGCCTTTTAAAAAAAAGTGTATTTTAATAATGAATATGGATATAGATAATATCAAAAATTATATATTATATTTAAAATTTCTCGATGAGAAATTAAACAATTTCTTTAAAGCCCAGAGTCCGTATATTTTTTGTCATAAAGGCTGCGGGAAATGCTGTAAAAATGCTCTGTTTCCGTATTCTTCCGTTGAAGTGCAGTATTTAATGCACGGATTTGGTAAATTAGACGTTGAAACTCAAAATATAATACAAAACAATATAAAAAAAGCGGCGCAAGATAAAGAAAACAGTGCTGAAAACAGATATGACTGCCCGTTTTTGATTAATGATATTTGTTGTGTCTATGAATACAGGGGAATAATATGCAGGTCATTCGGTTTGGTTACAAGCACGGAAGGAAATTCAAAAGTCCCTTTTTGTGCTTATGAGGGTTTGAATTATTCAAATGTTGTTGATACCGAAAATAATACGATTTCACTTGAAAAATTTCAAAAACTCAATATAAAACAGGAACCGTTAAGTTACAATATCGGTTATAATTTTTTGACGTCCGAAAAGGTTGAAAAAGTTTTTAATTTTAAATTCGGCGAGAAAAAATGCCTGATTGACCTGTTATGCGATAAAAAATAATTGGTCAATTTCACTTGATATAACAGCTCGATATTAAAAAAATGAATCCGTTTAAAGGATTCATTTTAATCTAGTGCCGCAAAGCTCATTCTTCGCTTGCTGTCTTGAAATTGCTTTGCGCTCGGTCTGGTCGCTCCTTCGGCTGCCGCCTTGTACTCGCTTCCGACCTCGCTTACCGGACTTCGTCCGTCCGCAATTTCGCTGTCTTGAAATTGCTTTGCGCTCGGTCTTGTCGCTCCTTCGGCTATCGCCTTGTACTCGCTTCCGACCTCGCTTACCGAACTTCGTTCGTCCGCAATTTCGCTGTCTTGAAATTGCTTTGCGCTCGGTCTGTAACCTTTTCAATACGCCACTCGGACATTTTATATTGTATGGTTAAAACCTGCTAAAGGTTATTATTTTATACATTTATAATATGTAGGAAACTTGTGAACCGTCATCAAATTTTTCATTTAACTTAGAAAAACCGTCTTCCGCATATTTAATGGTACTTCCGTAATTTGTTTTTGATGAAATTACTGTTCCGTTTCCTCTGTATAATGAAGTCGGGTCTGATTTTAGCTGTCCGTTTGTATAGTATTCCAAATAAGATCCTTTAGCCTTATCGTCAAATATTAAACTGTTTTGAATAAATCCTTTTTTTGAACCGTTCGGATATTTTATTATTGTAATCCTTCTGTTATCCATGCTTCTTTTTTCCGAAACATTCAAACGTCTTCTTTTTGCACTTGTTGCGTTTATTATATCGCCTCTTAAATTGTACTCTATTACGGTTCCATCGCTTAAAACGGCTTTTTTGCACTCTCCGTTTTGAAATCTTTCAATTGCATTTGAACCTTCTTCTCTTATTTCTGCTGCGTGTTTTGAAGCTTCTCTTTTTATTTTTGTTAGATTTTTTGTCTCTTTATCCAATACTGTTGTATTTGTTAAAATTCCAAATTCATTATCAAAGTTGTTAACAACAATACTTTTTTGATGATTAAAATATTCTTTAACAACGACACCGTTCTTAATAATCCTTCCGCCGTCGGGTTTTGCAACATATTCCCTTCTCAAACCGTCTGCAAAATTAGTAATTACTCTGCTTAATTTTGAATTTTCATAGTTGAATACTTTTTTCATATTCAAAGAACCTTCTCGTGTAGAAGATTGAATTACACCGTCAACATATTCAAGGGTAATTTTATCTCCGTTTTTTAATGTATCAACAATTGTTCCCGAATATTTTTCTCCGTTTTTCTTTAAAGTCGCAATTCCTTTTTCAAAACTTATATCCTTTAATTTTTGAAATTCTGATATATTCAGCTGACCTTTATTGATTTTGCTAAGCATAAGTATTGATGCTGCTCCAACACCTGCTAATGCACCTAATG
>CANQLK010000031.1 GCA_947624665.1 Candidatus Gastranaerophilales bacterium | reverse complement strand
CATCGGCATATTCGATAAGTAAATTTACTGCCCTTATTAACGCGGGTCTTGTTGATTCTATATCAACTCCTCTTTCAAATCTGGCGCAAGCTTCACTTCTGTATCCTATGCTTCTTGCATTCTTTCTGTTCGTTTCGGGTGTAAAGTATGCTGATTCCAGTGCAACATTCTTTGTATTTTCGTCAATACCCGAATTTGCACTTCCGAATACTCCCGCAACACATACCCCTTTTTCTTTTGTTGCGCACAATACACTGTCTTTATTTAATTTTCTTTCAATTCCGTCAAGCGTAACTATTGTTTCGCCTTCTTTTGCTCTTCTTACACATATATATCCGTTTAGTTTATCCAAATCAAACGAATGCAGAGGTTGTCCGTACTCCAATAATACATAGTTTGTTATGTCTACAACATTATTTATTGACCGTATTCCCGAAACTTCCAGTCGTCTTTTCATCCATTCCGGTGAAGGTTTTATTTTTATATCTTTTAATATTGCCAGAGAATAATATTTACAAGTATCTTCGTCGATAATTTCCACGTCAAAATTCTCTTTTTTACTGCAAACAGGTTCTACGGGCATTTCAATCTTTAATTTTTTATTAAATAATGAACAAATTTCACGGGCGACACCAATTACCGACATTTCATCGCCTCGGTTTGCCGTTGGAGCAACGTCTATTACGGTATCTTCTTTTATTTTAAGAAGTTTCTGCAAATCCTCGCCAAGTTTTATATCATTGAAAATTTTGTTTAAAATAAGAATTCCATCCTCTTCCTGATACCCTGAAAGTCCAAGTTCGTCCTGAGAACATAGCATACCTTGTGATTCAATCCCTCTGATTACCGCAGGAGTTAATTCATATTGCTCTCCCGTTTTTCTGTTCAAAACTTTTGAACCGACCGATGCATAAGGAATAATCTGCCCTTCTTCTATATTTTGAGCTCCGCAAACTACTGTTTTTATTTGGGTTCCCAAATCAACATCAACCAAATGAAGCTTATCTGCATTGGGATGCTGTCTTATAGCCTTTATTTTTGCTGTTATAATATTTGTAAATTTAGGGCCGGTCTTTTCGATTTCTTCAACCTCTAATCCACTCATCGTTAGTGCGTGAACTATTTCTTCGGTTGTTAAATCCGTAAAATCCGCATATTCATTTAGCCACTCCAGTGATACTCTCATTATTATTTCCTCTTTTATATTCCTTATTTCTAAATTTTATTATAAACACATTAAAAAAGTTAATTTTTTGGCAAAAAATTTTAATTCATATAAAATTGTTATATGAATAAAAAGTTTAAAATAAAATTTATAATATTTTTCTTTTTTGTTATTGTTGCTTTTGGCGTATTTGTTTTATCTTATAACTTCTTGGATAACAAAGTTAATGACTTTTTTACTAAAGTTCTTGTTAATATTAAAGACAAAAAAGCTTCCGACAATGTTGTTTTGGTCGTTATTGACGGAAAATCAGTTAATGAAAAATCTTGGCCGTGGAACAGAAATCTGTTCTCAGATATTTTTTACTTTCTTGAAAAATATTCGGGTGCAAAAGCGGTTGTATTTAATAATCTTATTTTGTATCCCGATTCATATTATCCGGATTCGGATAAAATTTTTAATCAAAGTTTGAAAAATTTTGACAGACTAATTAACACATATATTTTTCTTAATTCCAGTATGTCCGGTGATGTTCTTCCCGAAGATTTCGTTCCTGTCTTTAATACTAAATTTAATGTTAAAATCATTGACAAAACTACAAAAAATTACAAATTCTCTTACAACGGTATTGTTAATCTTCCTAAGGATTTTCTGAATAATTCCAAATATTTTGCTTCTTCAATAATTCCTGAAGATAATGATGAATTCGTTAGAAATTATATGTTAATTTCTATGTATAAAGATACAATATATCCATCCGTTGCTTTAAGTGCTTATGCTCTTTCTGAAAACATAAATACTTTCTATTTATTTGATAACTTTTTGTGTTCCGATGAAAAATGTAAAAAAATTAAAATTCCCATAATATATAAAAAAAGTCGTGATTATATCGGTAACAATGTTTATGGCTTGTATTCATTAATTAATTGGTATAAACCCATTGATACATATTATTCTCACAAAGCGTATTCGGCTATAGATGTTTTATCTTCCTATAATTCAATTAAAGAAGGTAAAACTCCAAAAATTTCTCCCGAAACATTTAAAGATAAAATCGTTATTATAGGTTTGAATGCAGATAAAAATGTATGGGAAAGATTAAGTGAAACTCCTGTTTTAAAACGACAAGCAGATATTGACGTCCATGCCTGCGTTATCGATAACATTTCTGATAATTCATTTATCGCATCAACTTCGATAGTAAATACGATAATTATAACGATATTATTTTCAATTCTGATACTTAGAGGGTTTAAGAATTTCAAAAACAACCTGTTTTTCGGATTAAATCTATCTGTATTGTATCTTACATATTATCTGTATGAGCATGTAAACAATGTATATGTACCGCCGTTTTCGCCGATAATAACCGTATTGGTGGTCGTATTGCTTAAGAATATATATATTGTCATGACAACCGATTATAATGCAGAACTTGTAAAACAAGCGATGAATAAATATCTTTCAAAAGATATAATGAAAAAAGAAGTATTAATTGATAAAACTAATTTGGGCGGAATAAGGACAATTGCTACAATTCTGTTTGTGGATATACGAAACTTTACCAAAATTGCGGAAAATAACAGTCCGGGTGACGTTTCATCCGTGTTAAACGAATATTTTTCCGTAGTAGAACCCATAATAGCAAAGTATAACGGTATAGTAAACAAGTATATGGGTGATGGTTTACTTGCCGTATTCAGCGGTTCTGCACCCGAAGACAATTATGCTTTAAATGCCGTAAAATGCGGTATGGAAATACTTTCAGGTGTAAATGAGTTAAAAGAAAAATTTCTTTTGGAAAATAAACCCAGAATAGATGTAGGTATCGGAATTAATACCGGAGAAATATTTGCGGGAAATATCGGTACAGAAGAGAGATTGGAATATACCGTTATCGGTGATAATGTTAATCTTGCGTACAGAATCGAGTCTTATAACCAACTTCTAAAAACTCAATTCTTAATAAGCGAGTATACGTATAATTATGTTAAAAATTACGTTGAAGTTGTTAAATTAAGCCAAGTAAGTATAAAAGGGAAATCAAATCTGATTGATATATATGAAGTATTGCGAATAAACGATAATGATTGATAATTATTTAAAAAACATTGATATAGAACAAATAAAAAGGGCTATTCAGGTTGAAGAAAAGTATAACTATATAAATATTCAAGGTAAGGAGTCTGCTTTTTCCGATTTCATTTTAAAAAATTTAAAGCAAATATATAAGTTATCTTCAAAGAACGTAAAATGGCTTTCAGTAATTGAAGCATTTGAACATTATCCTTTAGAAAATATTTTTCAACGAAAGAAAACCATATCTCGATTTATATCAGTTCTGAAACAAGAATTAAATAAGTCTGAAAGCTCAGAGGAAACGCAAAATTCGGAATCTGTATATGAATCTGATGTAATTATGTTAAAAGGTGTCGGGCCAAAATTCGGATATCTGTTGAATAAGCTTGGTATTTTTTCCGTTTTTGATTTAATAAGTTTTTTCCCGAAAAAATATATTGATTATTCGTCAAGATGTCTTATAAAGCAATTGAAAGAAGGGCAGAATGTTACCGTATACGGAATTATTACCTCCGTAAAAACATTTACAACCAAAAATAATCTTACGATTATAAAAGTAAATATATCCGATGAATCGGGTTCATTGGAACTGAATTACTTTTATTCCAAAATAAACAGGTATTCTATTGAAAGATATAAGGCTCAATTTCCGAAGGGTGCCGCAATTGTTGTGTCGGGTTGTGCCAAATTCGATTCATATTCACGAAAAATGACTATTGATAAACCTCAGCATCAGGTTATCAGTGAAGAAAATTTAAATAAAGAAAATTTGAATTTGGGAAGAATTGTTCCCATATATCCTTTGGTGGAAAATCTTAATATAAAAGCTTTAAGAAAGGCTGTATATAATGCTTTGGAAATATACAAACCGTCTGTTTATAATGTTATTCCCGATGAATTAATTAAAGAAAGAGAGCTGATTGACAGATACAGTGCATTAAAGATAATTCATTTCCCCGATAATATGGCTCAGCTTGAACATTCAAGATATACGCTTGTATATGAAGAGCTTTTTTTACTGGAACTAAAGATGTTATTGATAAGGAATTTAACTTCTAAAAACTGTAAAACTGTTGCATTAAGCATAAAAGATGATGGTTTGGTAAACAAATTTATAAAAGGACTTCCATTTGAGTTGACTTCTGCTCAAAAAAAAGCGGTTAACGAAATATTGAATGATATTAATTCGGATAAACCGATGCAAAGATTGTTACAAGGTGATGTAGGCAGCGGTAAAACCGTAGTTGCCTGCATAATGCTTCTTGCTGCAATTGAAAACGGTTATCAGACTGCAATTATGGCCCCAACAGAAATATTGGCGCAGCAGCATTTTAATAATTTTATAAATTGGCTTGCTCCTTTTGGTATAAATATCGGGTTATTTACCTCTTCGAATACGAAAAAACAGCGAGATAAGCTTGAAAAAGATTTGCGCAACGGGCAAATTAATATAGCAATTGGAACGCATGCTTTAATTCAAGATAATATTGAATTTAAGAATCTTGGGGCAATTGTTATAGACGAACAGCACAGATTCGGAGTTAAACAACGAAATATTTTGAGAAATAAAGCCGAACTGCCTCAATTGCTTACAATGACCGCAACTCCAATCCCGAGAACATTAGCTCTGACAGTTCATGGCGATTTGGATGTTACTGTTATAGATGAATTGCCAAAAGGCCGAAAACCTGTTAAAACAGTACTTTTGCCTGCCTCTCAAAGAAACAAAGCGCTAAATCTGATAAAAGATGAAGTGAAAAACGGACATCAAGCTTATATTGTTTTTCCGTTAATAGATGAATCTGAAAATTTATCCGCAAAAGCTGCTGCAAAAGAAGCTGAAACACTTCAAAACGGTATATTCTCGGATTTAAAAGTCGGTCTTCTTCACGGAAAAATGAAAACCGATGAAAAAGATAAAATAATGTCTGATTTTAAAAATAAATTATATGATGTCCTTGTATCTACTACAGTTGTTGAAGTCGGGGTAGATGTACCAAATGCAACCGTAATCGTTATAGAAAATTCCGAAAGATTTGGACTTTCTCAGCTTCATCAGCTAAGAGGAAGGGTTGGCAGAAGTAATTTGCAATCTTATTGTATATTGGTATCATCATCAAAAAATGAGGAAACAGTTCACCGGTTAAATGTTTTGGTTCAAACTAATGACGGTTTTGTTATTGCTGAAAAAGATTTGGAAATCAGAGGCCCCGGAGAATTCTTAGGAACAAGGCAAAGCGGTATTGCAGAACTTCATTTGGCCGATTTAACACGTGATATGGCTATTCTTGAAATTGCAAGAAGTGATGCAAAGAACTATATTAAAAATCACTCATTTGATGAATTTCCTCAAGAACTCAAAAAATACATGCAATATAAACTTTCGGCAGTTTCCGAATTCGGACTTTCCGATTAGAATTATTTTTTTTCATATACAATTAATGTCCAATCGCCTGATTGAGTCATACTCTCTATTTTGAATTCATCTTTAAATGAATACATAAGGTTATTTTTAAGAGTAGAAAATACTATAAACATAAATGGTGTTTTTTCATATGCATTGTTATCTGCAATTATTTTTTGAATATTTTTGTTTGACAGGAACGAAACATTGTTTAAATATATCAGTCCGATTTTATCGCCTTTTTTTAACCTGCTTATAAAATGAATTTTTGCATAATCTTCTAAGGTTTGATTGGGAAACTTTTTCAGGTCATTTTTATAGATATATTTTCCCAGTTTAATTGTTTCGTAATAGTCGTCATTATTAAACATAATATTATTAAAATTAAATTTGTTAATTGAATGAAATTCATATTTTTTTGTTAAATATCTTTCGAATTTGTCCGAATCATAATATGTAAGAATAACAATGTCGCCTTCTTTTAGCCTTGAATATTCTATTAGCTTAGCCGCTGCCCTTTGCCCTTCATTTCTCGTCAGTCTTTCTGCCGCTTCGGGAGAGTACAGTACATAAAATATATGCAGTGAAAAATATATGATTATCAATATATTCCTTAATGTGTCTTTTTTTATTGCCGATAATCCGTATGCGACAATAATTATTAAGGTTGGATATATTTCACAACTGTATTTCGTGGATAAAACAATTCTGCCTATAAGTGATAAATAAATTACAAATAAAAAATACAATAATGATACGGATAACATGTTGTTTAATATATTATTTTTGTTTCTAATCGCATTAAAAACAGCGAAAAGAGCAATTATAAACGGAAAAATTGCAAATATAATAAACGATACATTAATTTCATTATGATGAAACAAGTATGCTGATATATTTTCGGGCGAATTTGAAATATTCGTTTGAACCGGAGTAAAATAGTCCGTCATAGTAAAAAATATTTTCGAAATTGAAAAATTTGTCCAAAATTGTGACAGATTTTTTGAAACTGCAATACTGTACAATAATGGACTTAAAATCAGTGCTAAAACTCCTAACGGAAGTATATATTCAAAAAAAATCGGAAGGTATTTTTTGACTTGTTTATTACCATCATTTTTTTCATAAAAAAAGTATATTAATAATGAAATATTAAAGAATGAATAAATTATACCTAATGTATGCGTTGATATAATAAGAGCATTTGCAATTATGAAAAAAATAAAATTCTTTTTTGTCGAATTTTTATAAAATCGAACAAAAAACAGCACGGATAATGAACTGAACAGAAACAGCAGACTGTAAAATCTGACTTCTTGTGCGAAATAAATGCAGAAAGAACTGATTGCAGTAAAAAAGGCAGCCAGATATGCCGTTTTTTTATTGAATTCTTTTCCGGTTAAAAAAATAACGGGTATTGAAATTAATGACGGAATAACCGAAGATATTCTAAGGCTTAAATCGTTATCGCCAAATATCGTCATCCAAATCCGTAAATATAAATAATAGAATGGCATATGACAGTTTGAAAAAATTTCTTTTATCATTTTAGCTAAATCTTTTTCGGAAGCAATCAGCCAACTTATATACTCATCATTCCATAATCCTTCGGGTTTATCCAAAAACCAAACCCTGAGAAGAAATGCAATTATTAAAATAATAAATAATTTAAAAAATGTATTGTTTCTCATAATACTTTTATTTTATAATATAATTCGAGTTTTTATTATATATTAACAAGTTTTAAGTATGAAATTAATAATACAAATACCTTGCTATAATGAAGAAGTTGCGCTTCCCGTGACATTGTCGCAGTTGCCGACTCATATAGATGGCATTGATGAAATAGAAGTTCTTATCTCTGATGACGGAAGTACGGATAGAACCGTTGAAATAGCTAAAGAGTACGGAGTTAAACATATTATTACGGCAACTCATCACAGGGGTTTGGCTAAAACATTCATAGTCGGCATTGAAAAATCAATAGCTTTGGGGGCCGATATTATTGTTAATACTGATGCCGATAATCAATATTGTGCAGATGATATTGAAAAACTTGTAAAACCAATATTGGAAGGTACTGCGGATATAGTAATCGGCGCACGTCCGATAAAAGATATAAAATCATTTTCTCCGTTTAAAAAATTTCTGCAATATTTCGGATCTAAGGTAGTAAGGCTTATAAGTTCCACATATATAGATGACGTACCTTGCGGATTTAGAGCGTTTTCAAAAGAAGCCGCATTATCTATTAATGTTTTCGATAATTATACTTACACTATTGAAACAGTCATTCAGTCAAGAACAAAAGGTCTACACGTACTTTCAGTCCCGATAAGAGTTAATTCTTCTTTTCGAAAATCAAGATTAGTTAAAAATATTTTCAGCTATGTTCAAAAAAATTCATTTACAATATTAAGAATGTTTATTATATACAGACCTTTCAGGTTTTTTGCTTTTATCGGCAGCTTGGTGATTTTATCAGGACTTATTCTGCTAGGTCGTTTTTTAATATTGTATTTTCTGCAGGACGGAAACGGTCATATTCAATCTTTGATTATATCATCAATATTAATAATTACCGGTTTTCAAACCATTGTATTCGGTGTGTTGGCAGATTTGTTATCAATAAACAGAAAGCTTGTTGAAGATGTTCAAGTAAGGGTAAAAAGATTAGAAAATAAGTAGTCACTTGTTTATGCCGTGTTCGCTAAGATAAAATTTTTTATAATTGAAACATAATTTTTTTATGAAAATTATTATTTCATTTATTATTATGTTGTTTATTGTACTTCCTGCATATTCGGGTGTTTCTGAATACATTGATTCTTATGCAAAGATGTTTGATAAGGAAAGTTATAAATCATTTTCAAAGGTTATGAAAGGTCAGGCAACTGTTTCAGATATTGAAAAACAAGCTTTGATTGACAAAGATGTTGCAGAAGAATTAAATTCGAATTTTATATTTACGGATTTAGAAGAGTGCATAAGAATAGTAATAGCTGAGAATTATGATATCAAAATAAGTGATGCCGAAGCAATACAAGCATATTGGTTAAATAAAAATGCCGATGTTCAAATATTACCTGATATAGGTTACAACTATAATATCAGTTATCTCGGCGGAAGATATTTAGTCGGCGGTATCGTAGGAACCACGACTCATGAAATACCTATTCAAAGTGTTTTCGGACTAGTTTGGTCTACTTACAATCAGGGTAAATTTTTCTTTAATGTCCTTAAAACAAAAAATATTTATAAAGCTTCGGTATATAATTTGGAATTTACAAAAGAAGAAGCTATATTGAACACTGTTCTGGCATATTATGATTTATTGGGAATGAAAAAAGAAATAGAAGTACAAAAAATGAATCTTTATGACAGGTTTGAGCAATTAAAATATACGGAAGGAAGATTTCAAGCAGGCTTAGGAACTTTGTACGACGTTAAAAGAGCGCAGGCAGAACTTGCAGGTGCGCAGCAGGAATATACTCAGGCAATTAATTCTTTAAGATTATTTCAGGCGCATCTTGCGAATATACTGGGAGTTGATGTGTTTGATGCAATCTATCCTTTTGAAATTAATATTGATGCGCGAGAATTAATAGATTCGTCGGTAGACATAAATGTTTTATACGAGACAGCAATGGAAACAAGAGAAGATATTAAATCCAAGGCGGCAGAGATACAAGCTTATAGAGCAATAAGAAATGCAAATGTAACGGATATACTTCCTAATGTTACTTTTACGTATCAAAACGGTTTTGTAGGTACAAAAAGAGTCGGATTAAATCAAAATAACAGTGTAATGCTTGATATAACAACCGCACTGGGCAAAAACATGCTCTTAGGTACAATTACGCAGATAAAAGCTGATACGGCAGCAGTTAAACAAAAGAAACTTGAGCTTGCTAATCTTAAACGTAAAGTTAAAGAGGATATTTTGAATTCTTATTATGATTCCGAAAATGCTTTAAAAAAAGTCGAAGCCTCAAAAGTAGAGGTTGAAGCTGCGGATTTAAGTCTTGATTTATCACTTAACAATATGAAAGCGGGTGAAGCAACTTTTATTGACGTTATAGCATCACAAAATTTAAAAGTTCAAGCAAATATTAATTTAATAAAAAATATGATAGAATATAACAAGGCACAGGCACAATTACTGTTTGATGTCGGTTTATTAAGCTACAAATCGGTTTTAAAGGATTATAAGAAAAGATTTTATTAGTATGAACAACAAACAATCATGTATGGAACAGGAAATATATTCTCAACCGAAGATTATTGCTAATCTTATTGAAAAATATATAAAAAGTGACTCATTGGCAGATTTTAAAATTCCTGATTCTTTTGAAAAAATAGTATTAATTGCAAGCGGTTCATCGTATCACAGTGCTTGTATAGCTTCCGTTTTCTTTACAAAAACTCTCGGGTATTCCGCTTCAGTTTATTATTCAAGCGAATTTATTCTGTTTGATGATTATATTGTTGACTCGGATACACTTTACATTTTCATTTCTCAATCAGGCGAAACGGTTGATACAAATAATGCATTTAAAATCGTTTCCGAAAAAACAAACAAAACTCTTTGTATTACAAATACCGAGAATTCATTTTTATATAATAATTGTACGTATAAAGTATTAACATTTGCGGGGATAGAAAAAGCCATTGCTTCAACAAAAGCAATGAGCGCTCAGGTATTTTGTCTGCTTTTATTGTGTGTAAAAATAGCTGTACAGAAAAATATTCCCCATCAAAATATGCTTGACGAATTATTGTTGGTTCCTGAGTATTTAAATAAAACATTTGATAATATAACAAATATAAATAAAATTGCCGAATTAATTGCAAAATATGATAATTCAACAATTCTGGCTTCGGGATTATTCTACCACGTCGCACAAGAAGCTGCTTTAAAAATTAAAGAAACCTCATATATAAATACAACAGCTTATCATACAGGTGAATTCCTTCACGGACATATTGCAATTCTTAATAAAAAATCTTCGCTATTTATTATTGCCGACAAACAAAATTACAATTTGTCCAAATTTGTTCTGAATAAAATTAATGCAAAATATAATGCAGAAATTATTATTATATCGCTTAATCAGCAGTTTGAAACCGATAAATATACTACCGTATCTGTTTTTGGGAACAGTAATATAGCTTATGTATTTTCATGTATAGCATTGTTCCAATTGATATCTTGTAAATCCGCTTTACTTAGAAATATGAACGTAGATTCTCCTATCGGATTAGAAAAAATTGTTAAATAATATTACAAAAAAAATTTTTATTTTAGAAAAATGTAAAATTTAAAATTTACGGTTTTTAAAATAATTGCTATGAAAATTTCATTTAACAAAAATATAATATATCCGCAAATATTTGCATTAAATAAAACGAAAAAAAATTATCCTCGTTATTCAAACTTAAGTCCGTTACCTTGTGATACGGTATCATTTAAAAACGGTGGCTATAAGTTTGAATCTAAGGAAATGGGCAATTCACCTGCTGAAACAGTTTGCAGACAGGTAAGAATTAATGCAGAGCCTGCGGAAGTATATTTAAAACGTGTACTTGATAACTGGATTGGACCTTTATCAAAAAAGACGGTTATTGATTCAGGCAAGAAAAAAATACCGGCATTCACGTACATAACGGGAAGAAAATCTGCCGAAAGTATTAGAGAAAAAGTTGTTTCAAAATATTCTAAAATTGTCAGAGATGAAAATGAAGAATTTTCAAATCACTTAGCTACAGAATTACTTAAAAATTTCAAGTTTACACAACAGCAGAATGTTAAGTCGCTAAGTAATGAAATATGCGGAATTTTAGATAAACTACAAGGCGACAGACAAAAATTTTCGCCTTATAACCATCCTGATTATCCATTAGATATCGTTATCGATAAATTTATAAAATCTAAAAAAATCAATATGGATGGTGTCTCAGATGAACAGTTGTTATTAAAAAAAGAGATGATTATAGAAAGTATAACCTCTAAAAGCAGACCCGAGGAAGAAGAAAATTATGACGGTAATACTTTTATAAAACCTGCCAATATCAGAGGTATTAAACATTATGCAAATGATATTGTCAGAGCCAGAATCGTTATGAATCATTCCGGAAGAGAATATACTCAAATGGTTATAAACGCATTAAGTTTGGCAGCAAAAAGAGGTGATTTAAAAATTACTTCCGTAGAGAATTATGTTCCTTCACCGTTAAAGTTGCCAAAAGGGAAAAGACCCAGTGATTATGCGTACATAAAAGAATCTGCATTGATTGATTTCGCAGAATCAGTCGGTGCAAGATATTCAAAAAATATTTCTAAGAAAGGATATATTGGAATTCACATAAATCTTGACTTATCCAACGGAGTTTTATCTAAACAAGGCAAACAATTCACCGGTTATAGCGGTGAAATTCAACTTGTCGGCAGAGATGTTTTAAAGCTCAAAGATGTAGAAGACCTTTGTTATAAGATAAAAGATAATAAAAATTCATTAGATGATATGTATTATGACTTTAAAGAAGAATTTGGTAATAATTATTTGAAATGTGATAAACAGGAATTTGATGATTATACTTATGCACTTTATTTGTCACAAAGAGAACTTCCTCCAAACACTCCCGAGAAAGCAAGATTCAAAACTCCAAGGGAACTCGGATTTAAAAATGTTCCAAAAGAACTTGATTTTAATAATCTGGCACAATTAAAAGAGGATTGCGAAAAAGCCGCACGTGCAAAAAAGAATATTTAATTAACTTCTTTAAGTTATTTATATGAATTCATTGCTCTTTTCATAATTTTTGTTAAAAACGGAATATAAAAAATTCTTCCGCAGATGATTCCTATTGAGATGTATAATATTAACAGAAATACCAAAAATTGTATAAAAGTAAATGATATATTGAAAAACGGAACTGTTATTATCTTATTAGTAAAAAATAAATAGAGTTTTGTACTTAAAAATACTAAAAACGGAATCAAATAAAGAATTTTTATAAATATTGATATCAATATCGATATAACTGCTAAAATAATTGAAATAAGCATAGATTGGGCAATATTATACATTAAGAAATATTTTATATGTTTTTTTAAGAAGAAAGCTAAAATTACAAAAAACAACCCGATAATTCCCATTGTAGCGTATGACAATATGGAGATTATTTTTTCAAAAGGAGAAACATTGATATTATGCTGCATTATCATCTCCGTCGAGGCGATTTTTTACAAATTCCTGAATAAGTTCAATATATATAAGTTTTAATTCATCGTTATCCGTATCTATATCAATTGCTTCTTTATAAACTGTAATTGCCGAACGAAGATTTTTCATCATAACATAGGTATTACCCAACAGAGTATATGCATTAGAATTAGACGGCTGATTTTCAATTACTTTGTTGTAGTAATATACTGCATCTTCATATTTTTGCTCGGAGAAATATAAGTTACCCAAAAGCATGTATGAGCTAACATTTCGCGAATTGACTTTAATTGCTGCGTTATACATTTCTATGGCAGCATCGGGATTATTTTGTTCAAACAAAGAAATTCCGTAGCAAATATAAGCTTGAAAATAACCTGCTTGTGATTTAATTACCGATTCAAACAGAGCGTTTGCCCTTTCGTAGTTTTTATCGGCAGAAAAGGCATTTGCGCAATAAAGTGTATATAACGGATTATTTGGTGACAATTTAAGTGCTTCTTCAAAATATTGTGCCGCTTCGTTATATCTTCCGAGTTTCATCAGAACCAAGCCTAAATTTACGTAATTATCCGGAATATTATTCCTTAGTGAAAGTGCTTTATCGTGGTAAATTAAAGCTTCTTCGTAATTTTTCTGATCCTGATAGAGAATTGCTATTGCAGAATATACCTGATAATTATTTTTATCTAAATTCAGTGATTTAATATAGTTAGACATTGCTTGCTTAAATTCACCGAGTTCGGCGTATGAGTTGCCTAAATTAAAATACAAAACGGCATCTTTAATTCCAATATTTGCAACACGAGAATAATAATTTATTGCTTTATGATATTCGTGATTAATATAGGAAATTGTTCCCAAGTTCATTAGTGCAACATAATTTTCCTGTTGAAAATTCAATAAACTTTCGTATACATTTTCAGCAAGACTATATTCCTGCTCCATAAAGTAGATATTCGCCAATTCCAAATAATCATCGGAATTTTCAGGATTATCCACTATTCTTTTTATAAGCTCTTCTACTTTGTTTTTATATTTATTGTTCATGATTATAATTATACTCGCAAAAAAATAACGGGCAAACTTAGAAGAAAAAATCGAATTTATATAACTGATTTAAAATATTCGATTGTTTTTATAAGTCCTTTTTCAAGAGTTGTTTCAGGCTGCCAGTTTAATTTCTCTTTCGCGAGGGAAATATTCGGTTCCCGTCTTTCAGGGTCATCCTGCGGCAATTCTTTATATATTATTTCTGATTTCGAGCCTGTTAATTCGATGATTATTTTGGCAAAATCATTAATTGTCGTTTCCTGTTGATTTCCTAAATTTACAGGCATGGTATAATCACTGTTCATTAACTTTATTAATCCGTCAACAAGATCATCCACATAACAGAATGCCCTTGTTTGATTTCCCGTACCGTAAATCGTTATCGGATTGTTCTTTAATGCTTGTACTATAAAATTTGAGACGACTCTGCCGTCATTTATTGACATTTTTGGCCCGTATGTATTAAATATTCTGGCTATTCTTATATCAACATTGTTTTGTCGGTGATAGTCGCACATTAATGTTTCGGC
>CANQLK010000030.1 GCA_947624665.1 Candidatus Gastranaerophilales bacterium | reverse complement strand
TGCTTGATATTATTAAGGAATGGCTTATAAAAGAAGGTATTAAACACGAATATTTGACAGGTTCAACTAAGGATAGGCAGGAGGTTGTTGAAAGATTTAATAAAGATAATTCAATTCCTATCTTCCTTGTTAGTTTAAAAGCAGGTGGTACGGGACTTAATCTTACAGGCGCTGACTATGTTATTCACTATGATCCGTGGTGGAATCCTGCCGTTGAAGATCAGGCTACGGATAGAGCTTATCGTATAGGTCAGACTAAAAAAGTATTTGTTTACAGGTTAATTACAAAAAATACCGTCGAAGAAAAAATTCAAAAACTGAAACAGGATAAACGTAATTTGGTTGATTCCGTTATATCCGTTGACAGAAATATAGGTAAAACTTTAACTTATGCGGATTTACAGGATATTTTCTCGACTTTGGATTAGTATTTTTTATTTCTCAAAAAAGGGAATGCAGTTTTTGCATCCCCTTTTTTAATTTATTTTCTACTCGTTTGATTTAAGAGCTTCTCTTACTTTTTGTTCAATTTCTGCTTCAAGTGCAGGATTTTCCATAAATAAATCTTTAACTTTATCTCTGCCTTGCCCCAGTTTCTCATCATTATAACTGAACCATGCTCCTGCTTTCTTAATAATATCAAGGTTTACAGCCATATCTAAAATACAGCCCGATTTACTGATGCCTTTTCCGTATATAATATCAAATTCTGCAATTCTAAACGGCGGAGCTACCTTGTTCTTTACAACTTTTACCTTTACTCGGTTTCCGATTTCTTTATCGTCCTTCTTTAATGTTTCTGTTTTTCTGATATCAAGTCTGATACTTGCATAATATTTTAAAGCATTACCGCCTGTAGTCGTTTCGGGACTTCCGTACATTACACCGATTTTCTGCCTTAATTGGTTGATAAATATTACTGTAGTATTTGTTTTACTTACAATACCGGTCAGTTTTCTTAGAGCTTTTGACATTAACCTTGCTTGAAGCCCCATTTGTTTATCTTCCATCGCGCCTTCTATTTCGTCTTTTGGTACAAGTGCGGCAACCGAATCGACCACAACTATATCTACTGCTGAAGAACGAACCAGTTCTTCCGTTATCTCCAGCGCTTGTTCACCTGTATCGGGTTGAGAAATTAACAGCTCATCAACATTAACTCCAAGATTTCTTGCATATTCAGGATCAAGAGCATGCTCTGCATCTACAAATGCTGCAATACCACCTTTCTTCTGGCATTCTGCAACAATATGCTGCGCAAGTGTCGTTTTCCCGCTTGCTTCGGGGCCATATACCTCTATTATTCTCCCTCTCGGCACTCCGCCTATTCCAAGTGCAACGTCTAAAGATAATGCTCCCGTCGGTATGGTTTCAACATTCACTGCGGGTTTATCCCCTAAACGCATTATCGAACCTTTCCCGAAATCCTTCTCTATTTTATCTATTGCCACTTTTAACGCTTTTTGTCTTTCTTCCGATATATTTACCGTTTCTTTTTCTGTTTCTTTTTCTTTCGTTACCATATCTAATTCCCTTTTATTACTCCTACATTATATCATTCTTATAATTTATTATGTACAATTTTACTTTTTGCAACATTAAATATTTATTTTATGTCATTAGTTTTTCTTTTTGTTAGAATAAAATTGTATTTTATATTATTTACAGGGGATATTTATGAAGAATAAAATAATTCTGTTTTGGATAATAGTTATTTTGGCAATAGCTGCAATAGTCACGGTTAAATGTCTTCCAACCCGCTTGGGATTGGATTTAAAAGGTGGCTCAAGAATTCTTCTGGAAGCTCAAACTACCGAAACCATCTCCAAAATTACTCAGGATATGATGGATTCACTTAAAGCAACCTTAGATAGAAGAATTAATCCTAACGGTGTTTCCGAAATTACTATTCAACAAGTTGAAGATAAACGCTTGCTGATTGAAATTCCTAAGGATTCAGACTTAAAAGAAGTAAGAAGAAAATTAAGCGAAATCGCTGAATTGGAATTTAAAAAACCGATTTTGGATGATAATGACAATATCGTCGGTTGGGAATCTTCAGGCTTGACAGGTAAAGACCTTAATAAGGCTGAAGTTGGTACGGATAACGCAGGAAGATGGCTAATTCATCTCAATTTCAACGATCAGGGCGCAAGAAAATTCGCTAAATTGACCAGAGAATTTAAAGGCTATCCTATTGCAATATATTTTAACGGCGAAGTTATGTCTGAACCCGTCGTTCAAAACGAAATAACAGGCGGACTTGCTCAAATAACAGGTGAATTTACTCACGAAAAAGCTAAGGAAGATGTCGATTTATTAAATGCAGGCGCTCTTCCCGTTCCTGCTAAAATATTGGAAGAAAATGCAGTAAGCCCTACCCTCGGTGTTGACAGTTTACATAAAAGCTTTGTCGCAGGTTTTATCGGGCTGGGGTTTGTTATGCTTTTTATGATATTTTGGTACAGGCTCCCGGGTTTAATCGCTGATATGGCTCTTGTTATTTATTCGCTTTTAACATTTGCCGTATTTAAAATAACAGGTGTTACCCTCACCCTTGCCGGTATCGCAGGCTTCATACTTAGTATTGGTATGGCGGTTGATGCTAATATCCTTATCTTCGAAAGAACTAAGGAAGAATTAAAATCCGGAAGAACCTTGTTTACCGCTATAAATTCGGGCTTTGATAGGGCTTTTACCAGTATTTTTGACTCGAATATGTCTACAATTATTACTTGTGCCATACTTTATTTCTTAGGCTCCAATATAGTTAAAGGATTTGCTTTAACACTCGCTATTGGTGTTATTGTAAGTATGTTTTCCGCTATCACGGTTACTAAGAACTTTATGCACTTAATGTTCGGTACGGGACAATTAAAACACCCCGCTTTATTCGGTTTGAAAGAATCAGATATTAATGACGCTTATCAGGCTGCTGAAACACAGCGTGAAAAGGCAAAATTCGGAGTTTTGGATTAATTAATTAAGGAGTATTAAAAAATGTCATACAGTGTTTTTAACACCAAAAAATATATAGATGTAGTTAAGTACAGATGGATTTGGTTCGCTCTATCTTTTATCCTGCTTTTCCCGGGTATTGTTGCTATGGTTATTTCAATGATGCAATATCCTACGCATACTCCCTTAAGAGTCGGTATCGATTTTACCGGAGGCACAATTATTCAATACTCGGTTGAACAAAATATACCACCTGAAAAGGTTACGGATATCAGAAATAAGCTTGTCGAACAAAATGTAGACAGTCCTGTTATTCAAGTCCTGAAACCTTCTTCCTCCGATAATGAAAATGCTATTAAATATATACTTTCAATTAAAACAAAATTCGCAGAAGATAATCAAACAGATGAAATTGATAAAATATCAGGCATAATATCTTCTGATTACCCTGAAGCTCAGATAGTACAAACAAATTCAGTCGGCCCTGTATTGGGTAAACAATTGTTCGTTAACTCCATGATAGCTGTTACTCTCGCTTTATTGGGAATTGTTATCTATTTGACTCTCAGATTTCACTTTGAATTCGCAATATCGGCATTCTTGGCTCTATTCCACGATGTATTGTTTGTTGTCGGTGTATTTTCCATACTCGGACTTACTGCAGGCGTTCAAATAGACAGCCTCTTTGTAACCGCTATCCTTACAGTTCTCGGTTTCAGCGTTCACGATACTATCGTTGTTTTCGACAGAATAAGAGAAAACTTAAAGTTCTACTCCAAAAAAGCTTCTTATGATGATATTGTTAATGCTTCCGTTAATCAAACTCTTGCAAGAAGCATAAACACTTCTTTGACCACATTGTTTACTCTCGGTGCGTTGTACTTATTCGGCGGCGTTACTACCAGAGATTTCGTTCTTGTTATGATTCTCGGTATAGCAATAGGTACTTATTCAAGTATTTTCTTCGCAAGCACCATTGTCGCTCTTTGGAATGATATTAAAAAGGCAAAAAAATCTAAATCACAATCTGAAGGTGTGTAATGTCTGAATTTAAATCTTTAGCAGAATTTATTAGAGAAACTCGTGAAAAAGCGGGTTTCTCGGTTATTGGACTCTCTAAAAAATCAGGACTCTCCGTTGAAGAAATCGAAGATATTGAAGCAGGTAAAGAATTATTTCTTCCCTCTACTGTCCGCCAAAAATTGGCTAAGGGACTTAAGGTTAATCCCGTTGATATTAAACATTTTGAAAGAACTATTATTGTTTCTTATGACAAAATATCTCCTGAATTTATTGACGGAGCAAAGAAAGCTATTTTAGATGGTGAAACCGAAAATCTCAGATGCCCTCTTTGTGGTTCTGTTCTTGTTACAAAAATAGTCCGCATGCTTGATTTGGAAAATAATATCGTCTGTCAGCCTAAAGCTCACTGCAAAAAATGTTCTTTCCAAATTAAATAATTTAATTCTCTGTTTATATTCCGATTATATCTTTTTCTCAAACGGTTGATTGTTATTTCTCTTTATTTGAGCTTTCTTTGAATATAAATTAATGGATATATTTATTAATAAATAATCAGGGTTTCCGCTAAATGCCGATACATCCATTTTAGAAATATATATTAAGTTCTCTATTGTATTTAAGTCTGCCAAAAATGTCTTTAATTTAAAGTATTCTCCTACTAAAGTGAGTTTTAGTTCACATACGTTGTAGTCTGTATTTTCTTGGTAAATAGGATCATTAGCAGGATTTAAATCGTATGCTATTGACCTTATAAACATTCCGTTTGCTCGGCATTTATTTATTATTGTTTCAAATAAATTGCCAAACATTCCTAAATTTGAAGCACTTGAATCAACATTTGTTTCTACTATTGTTTTTAAATTCTTCATCTTCATATCGGATAAAGCTTTTTCCGACTCTATCCTTTTTAACTTCTGTTCCAATTCCGCTTTTTGTTTTTGCGATGAACTTACCGAATTCTTTGCTTGGGAGTATTCCTCAAACTTCGGTTGACAAAACATATATAATACTACGCCAAATATAACGATTGCTAGCAGATAACAAATTGGTACATATTTTTGATTATTTCTATTCATAATTTCCCTCTATGTATTTATATTATCGGTGACGGAGGAGGCGGTGTCATATTTGGTAATGTTATATCTCCGTTCCTCATCGAATTCATTCCGTCTTGCATATTACCGCCGTTTGTGGGTAATGCAATATCATCCGTTAATGATACCTCTTTTCCGTTTGTTTTTATTTCAAATGTAAATCCGTTTGGTATCTTTGCCGGTACAGGGTCATATTTCGTATTTACCTGTAATTTTGATAGCATTAACAAATTATTTTTTTCTCTTAATCCGTTTACAAATTTTTCAACCGATTCACTAGTTTTTGCTTCGCCTAATATACCGATTCCGCCATCTTCATTTGTTACAAATCTCTTTATATATATTGATTCCGGTATATCTTCCGATAAACTTGCATATATTTCCACAAGCTTTTTATTGTTATCCAAAATTTGCGTTAATTTCGGCAAAATATCCTTCTGTGATGCAATCTCATTCTTATCGATTGTGTCTTTAAATACTTTTATGTCGTTATTAGATTTTATTCTGTTTGTGTCAAATGAGTTTATTTGTGAATTTAAAATAGATTTTACTATAATTCCCAATATCAATGCTAAAAGTATTGCTCCTACCAGCAATACTACCAAAAATCTGTAAAAATCTACTTCGTATTTACCTACTTCAACAATATTATTATTTATTCTCTCTTGAGGTAAGAAATTTAATTCCAACGGATAGTTATCAAAATCTGCCGCAGCAGCACCTACTGCTTCTATCGTTATATAGTTATTTCCTTCCGTTTCGGGGTTATCCGTTATTATATCTATTATTGAATCATTTATGTTTAAGCTGTTATTGACATATACCATGTTGCCTGAAAATTCAATCTTCTGAGATATAAGTTCGGCATTTACATCATCTGTTTCGCTTATTATCAGTATTGTCTTTGGCTGGCTATCCCTTACCGTATTCTCTGCAATTTTGGTTATTGTCATATATACTTCTTCGGGTGAAAATGATTTTATTGCCAACGGCTCTTCACTGTAACTTATTAAATCGTTTCCGTTTAAACTGAATGTAGAACAACTGCTTGCCGTTATTAATAATATTGAGGTCTTTTCTTCCGGTTGAACGTATTCTTGAAACTTATCGGTGTATTGTATCGCTTTTAACATCGACGAATATGAAGTTTCTATTCTTACCAGATCTGCTCCTATGTTATCAAAAACTTCTATCAGTCGATTTAATATCTTTAATTGTATTGCACTGTATACAATTGTTTTTTCCGTATTGTTATGATTTTTGTTTAATTCTATATATTCAATCTGAGGTTCGTTCTTTTTAAATATATATAAGTCATCGATTTCTGTTTGCAGGCTCTCTCTTATATAAACGTCTTCTGTTTCGTTTTCCAACTTCGTTACATCAAAATGTACATTCGGTATGTTTAATGTAACGGCACATTCTGAGGGTACTAAGTCTGCTTCTTCAAATAATGTTGTTAATACTTCACTGAATTCTTCAAAGTCTATTATCTCTTTTATCGCATTATTGTATTTTACCGTTCCTGATGCGTATTTGATGACATTCTTGGTCGCCTTATCTATACAAACAAGCTCTATATAGTTGTTCGTGGATAACGATATACCTATGTGTGTCCTCTTTTTAAATCCCAGCTTTTCTATCATACTTTATATTAACCTATTTTAATAATCCTATTTATATTATAATCATAATATTTTATATTTGCATTTTTGACAAGAAACTTAACGTTTTTATATTTTTTACTATATCATTTATTATATAATAATAAAAGTTTAAATGTAATAAAATTTAAAATAACTGTCGGACATTACTCTGCGGTTGTTGGTTTATTCAATTACTCTATAATTCCGGCTGCAGCTTTAAGGTGAATTTATGGAAAATTATGTTTTTGGTCGTAATAATGTAATCGAATTATTACAAAATAGTAACAGAACTGTCAGCAAAATTATTATTGCCGACGGTTCTCAAAATAACTCTAAAGTAAATCTTATTATTCAATTAGCTAAGCAAAACGGAATCCTTTTCCAAATATTGCCCAAAGAAAAATTTACTAAGTTTAACTCCTATTCTCATCAGGGCGTTATTGCTTATGTATCGCCCGTTAAATTCGTTGATTTGTACGAATTCTTAAATATTGACAAAAATAACAAAAAAGTTATTATCCTTGACGGGATTGAGGATCCTCATAATGTTGGCTCCATTATTAGAAGTGCGGTCTGCGCAGGATTTGATGCCGTTATTTTCCCTTCAAGAAGAAATGCCGTTATTAATTCTACCGTTGAAAAATCTTCCGCCGGCGCAGTTAACCGATTGGATTTAATTATGGTTAATAGCCTCGCTGCTACAATTGATAAACTTAAAGATAACAACTTCTGGATAATTGCTACCGATATCCATTCTAAAGATAATTACTATGATATTGATTATTGCAATATGAATTTTGCAATAATTATGGGTTCCGAAAATAGCGGAGTATCGGCTACTTTATTGAAAAAATCGGATTTTCGCATAAAAATCCCCATGCTCGCTGATTTTAATTCCTTAAATGTTGCAAATGCCGCCGCTGTTGTCATTTTTGAAAGTGTTAAGCAAACACTGCAAAATCGGAAGGATGTAGTATAATATTGTATTATTGGAGGCATAATGTCTGACGAAGATAATTTTTCTATTCAAGATAATGATTCTCAAAATGAAGACTATATCTTCTCTTTGGATGATGATGATATATTTAAAGCGGTTGAAGAACCTAAACTCCCTGAAACAACCGTCTCCGCTGCCGCTGATGACTCGGTTAAAATATATCTCCGTCAAATTGGTAAGATAAAATTGTTAAACACTGATGAAGAACTTGAAATCGCTAAAAAAATTAAAGAAGATAATTCAGAATCCGCTAAAAAAATTCTTGTTAATGCTAATTTAAGACTCGTTGTCAGTATCGCTAAAAAATATATTGGAAGAGGTCTTTCCTTCCTCGATTTAATTCAGGAAGGTAATATGGGGCTAATGCGTGCCGCCGAAAAATTTGACTACTCAAAAGGCTATAAATTTTCAACCTATGCTACTTGGTGGATTCAACAATCAATTACCAGAGCCATTGCCGATAAATCAAGGCTTATAAGGCTGCCTGTTCACATGATTGAAACACTCGGTAAAATTAAAAAAATTTCTATGGATTTAACCATCGAAAACGGCGCTGCTCCAACTAAAGAAGAAATCGCTTATAAAATCGGCATGCCTGTTCAAAAACTTTCTGCCCTTATTGAATCTGCTCAGGGTACTGTAAGCATGGAATCTCCTGCTAATCAAAAAGATGAAAATACTAAATTATCTGATTTTATTGTCGATGAGTCTACAATTTCTCCTGATACAAAAGTTACTCAGGATAATTTGTTCTGCGATATCAAAAAAATGCTTAACCATTTAAGCGAAAAAGAACGCAATGTTCTTATTATGCGCTATGGACTTGATGATAACGGCGAAAAGAAAACATTGGAAGAAATAGGCTCCTACTACGGTGTCTCCCGTGAACGTATCAGACAAATCGAAAACAGAGCTATGAGCAAATTGAAAAAACTTTGCCGTAATAACAACATCAATATGAATCTTAAAAATTATATTTAATATTCACTTCTTTAGAATATGTGCTATAATGCATTTATACATTATGGAGTTTTCAGATTGAAAGATACTAAATCAGATAAATTTGCTTGCGTTATAGCTCGTATTCTTGATGATAAACAAGCTAAAGATATCAAAATATTAAATATTTCCAATGTATCTGTCCTCGCAGATTACTTTGTTATCTGTTCGTCAGACTCCCCTACTCATGTTAAGTCCTTAACCGGCTACGTTCGTGAAAAAGTTAAAGACTTCTTTGAAAGAATTCCTATCGGGGAAGAAAATGATACCAGAAATCGTTGGAATCTGCTTGATTATGGTGATGTTATTGTTCATATACTTCATAAGGACGAACGTGAAACCTATGCCCTCGAACGCTTTTGGAATCACGCTTTCTGTCTGGAAGAATCAGAATGGAAAGAAAAATCTAATGAATATTCGGATTATAAATCTTAAAAACTTTTTTTCGACTTTTTCAACTGTCGCTTTTTGCTTAATCTTCTCTTTTATTACTCAAAACATTGCTTTCGCTTTGGAATCATCTGAAATTGACAGTTTGAATATTGAACTTAAACAGGAAAAAATTTCACGCATAAAATCGGATTTCCTGCGCCAAAATTCTTTCTATGACTCTAAAATCCTTGAATATAATGATAAAATTTCCATTGTTCAAAAAGACGAAAATAAATCGGATGCTCAGAAAAAACTTCTAATCGGTGCTTATGAAAGAAATATTGATACGCTTAAATTACAACAAAAACTTCTTAAACAGGAAACCGATTCACTTTATAAATCCGTTATGTCTGATGATGAATTCGCTAAATTCAAAAATTCTCAATCAGATATATAATAATTCTTTACGTTGTTAATTTATAAGGAGATAAAACATTGAAATCTAAATTAGTTAAATTTTTACTTGTATTGGCATTATTTTTTACTTCTTTTATTCCCGCTCATGCCCTGATTATAAATGACGGTGATTTAAATCAAGGTATTACTAAACTCCAACAACTTTATGACCATGATTTCTTGTCTATGGTTAATAAATCAGAATTAATCGGCTACAGGTTAAGCAATTATAATATGCTTACCAATCAGTATAAAAATAATGCTTTTTTGGCAATTGAAGAACTTAAAAAGAATTTAAAACAAATTCAGCTGGTAAGAAATTCTTCCGAATTCTCTGATACCGATAAGCAAATGCAAATTAATGTCTTGTATCAGGATTGTGACAGAGTTTTATATGATATTGATAATAAAACTTCTACTTACCTCTATTCTTGCAGATATCACATGCCGACAATTACTTTCCAACGCTATGTTAAACATTTCTTGGAATATTATAACTCTCTGCATCTGACTAATAATACAATTTATGTAAGTACAAAATAATTGAAAATTTTATAAAAAGCCGATTTAAAAAATCGGCTTTTTTATTTTTGAACTTTTATTTTTCTTTTTCGTTTTCCTTTATGTAAGAGGATAAAATATATGGATAACAAAAATAATTGCGATAAATATGAAGGTCTGTTTATTTTTCAAGGTGAAGATGTTTTGAATGAACATTTGCAAGAATGTGCTTATTGCAAATCGGAACATGAAAAATACAGAAAATTATCTGCTCTTATTAAAGATGCGGCACCTGCTTATTTGGCAAGAAAGAAAACCGAAAAATCTGCGTTAATCAAAAAAATGGCTTGTTGCTTTATTGCTTTTTTTCTTTTAACGTCTTTTACGGCTTATAAAATTTATGAGGATAATCAATATTCTCAGCTCAGTTATTCGGATGAATCATATATTACTTCTATGGGGCTGCCTACAGATGAATATGGTTTCTTTGAAATATAAGAAAAGGATATTTTTACTTTGAAATCTATTATTAATCAATATAGAAATAATATTCGTAAAATTATTTCAAACATGACAGGTTCTAATAATGAAGATTTAGAACAGGAAGTTTATATCAGAACTTGGCAAAATATAAATAAATATAAAGAAAACGGAAAATTTAAAAGTTGGATTAGTACTATTACCGCTAACTTATGCCGTGATTATTTGAAATCATCTTATATTAAAAATTCGAAAAATAATATCTTTAACGACGATGAATTGTTTGAAATTAAAGATGATAAAGAAAATATTGAAAATGAATTAATTAAAAAACAGCGTCAGGCTCAAATAATTAAAGCTGTTAAATCTTTAAAACCCAAATTACGAGAAGTTATAGAAATGTATGAAATGCTTGATATGAGCTACGAAGAAATAGCACAAAAATTAAATTGCCCGGCAGGAACTGTTCGTTCCAGGCTCTTTAGTGCGCGCAAAGAGCTTGCTGCAATGTTACAAGATTTATTATGAAAGGAAATTTATTATGAAAAAAACTGTTTTTATGTCGATTATACCCGCATTAATTATTGCTTTATCGGTTAATATGTCTTTAGCTGCCGATAACCCCGCTCAAAAACCATATAATGATATGATGCTGCCTGCTCCGGGGATTGAAGTTGCTCCTGCTCCCAAGGAAAGCCCTAAAACTCTAAAATATATGGGACATGGCCCTCAAATCGATGATAAACATCCAATGAAGCTCAATATGCCTAAGTATCATTCTCCTGAAGAAATTAAAGCTAAAAAAGCCGAAATTGAAAAACGTCTTAATCTCTCGGAAAAGCAAAGAAAACAAATTGAAAAAAATAAAGAAAAAGATAAGGCTAAAATAATTCCTATTATAAAAGATATTAAAACTAAAAATGAAGAGCTTCATAAAATATATAAAGATGAATCACTCTCTAAAGAACAAAAAACTGAATTGGCTGCCCCTATTAAAAAAGATTTAGCCAAACTTAGAGCTAAAGCTGACAAATGCAGAAAAGATAATATGAAAAAATTTGAATCGGTTCTTGACAAAAATCAAAAGGCTGAATTTGAAAAAATTAAACAAGAACAAAAAGAAGAAATGCTTAAACGCAAAGCCGAATTTGAAAAAAGACACCATCAACATAAGCGTTTTCAAAACACAGAGAAACCTCTTGCTTCCGAAAATGTTGTAAACCCAAAAAAATAACCGTCATATCTAAAGAGGAGCTAAAAAGCTCCTCTTTATCCTTATAAATCTATTTACTTATTCTTCTTCTATGTCAGACATATCTCCAACTTGCTGCTGTTTTAGTTTATTTACTACCATATCTACAAAAAAATCATAATCTTTCATTTCCTTTATCTCGGGAAATTCCTTTTCCAGCATTTCTTCTGCCATTAATCTCAGCTTTTTATCTTCTTTTACAAAATTACATTCCGATATTATAGAATCTATTAATTCCGTTTTGTTTTCATTATTTTGTAATTCCGTAAATTTAAGCAGACCTGCTCTGTCTGATATATTTTTTAAATCTTTTACAATCTTAAAACGTTTTAAATTGAACATTCTATATAAATTTCTCCGTTTTGAAATCGTACATCGTTTATTTGTTTTGTATCACTTTCCTTTATATATGATAAAACATTTTTTACCGTTTGTACAGTCTTTACCTTCTCCAACAGGGTATATAAAACAAGGTCATGCAAAAAAGCATTATTCTTTAACATCGGTAATTCCTGTTCCAATATCGTTTGTACCATATAGGAAAGCTTTTCCGTATCTTTTATTGAGCAACTTTGAGGATTTGTCATATTCATACAGACTTCCTTCCCTGTTTTTTTTGTTGTATTGACAAACTCAAGCTTCACTTTCTTATTTTCGTTTAACATGACTAAATCCTTTTTTCTCATTTCCATTCACAAAAAATTTCATGAAGAATTAGGATTTACCTTTATTACTAAAAAGTTTACATATTTTTACAAATTTGAGTATGAATTAAATTCAAAACCCATATTTATTATCCTTTGTTTTATTTCTCCGTTTTGTGTTATAAGGTATTCTCTATAATTATTCTTTTTATTTTCATCGTTTGATATATATGGGTGGAATATAACTTCCGTTATCGAATTCTCTTTACTTATTCTCTTTAACCCTGATATGATTGCTTCTTCATCCATATATCCCGTATAAAGTACACCTATAAAATAATTATTTGTTTTTATTTCTGTTTTTATAATTTGTTTATTGTTTATTAACGTAAATGTGTTTAATAGAATATTTTTGACTATATTAATTGGAAATTTAGTATTCATTATTTTATTCTTAACAATATAGGGTATTTCTTTTTGAGTTCTTATATATTTTATGCCGTATTCTTTTGCCAAATTTGTACTCAGGTTAAATATTTCGGGGATGGCATGCGTGTGCATGTGAGAATCTATATGAGTTATATTATGAAATTTTAATATTTTTTCTATCTGCTCCCGAAATTCTTTTTCCAGTTCGTTTATGAAACTTCGTTGTTTTGAACAATATATCAGTTTTTGATAGCTGCAATTAAAGTTCCCGCTATTATCACACAGTAAATGAGAATTTGTCAGGCTCTTTCCTTCCATTATATTAAAATGAAATCCTATATCTATTTTGGGAATTGAAGGTATAATTTCATTTATGGCATGTTCAAATCCGGGCATGTTCGCCATCATGCTTGTTGAGGTGATTATTCCTGCCTCTATTCCCGATTTTATTGCTTCATTGTTACCTTTTGAGTATCCGAAATCATCAGCGTTAATTATTATTTTTTTCATTGCATTAAGTCCGAATATATTCTATTATTTTATTATTGTATTTTATCACAAAAGGCGGTTTCTATTATGAATATACCTTGTCTTGCAGTTATTATTCCTTGTTATAACGAAGAAGATTGCATTAATAAAACTTCGGACAGATTATTGGAAGTTCTTGCGGAGCTTGAAAAAAACAGTATAATTTCAAATAACAGTTTCATTCTATATTCTAATGACGGCAGCTGTGATAATACTTGGGGTAAAATTCAGGATTATAACAAAAAAACTTCGGGCAAAATAAAAGGTATTAAATTCAGCCGTAATTTCGGAAATCAAAAAGCTATATTAGCAGGACTCTTTGAAGCTTCAAAATATAATCCCGACTGCTATATTACCATTGATGCCGATTTACAGCAGGATGAAACCAAAATCGGCGAGTTTATAGAAAAATATAAACAGGGTGCTAAAATTGTTTGCGGTATCAGAAACGACAGGCATACCGATAAATTCCTTAAAAAATCCACTGCCTTGGCTTTTTATAAGCTTATGAATATCCTCGGTGTTAATATTAAAGTTAATCACTCTGATTACAGGCTTGTTAGTAAAGAAATTATTGACATTTTAAAGACTTTCCCCGAAACTAACCTGTTTCTTAGAGGAATTTTTAATGATTTAGGGTTTAAAAAAGATTATGTTTATTTCGATGTAAAAGACAGAAGCTGCGGTGTTACAAAATTTACTCCGTTATCACTTTTCTCTCTCGCTTTAAACGGCATAACTTCTTTCAGCATTGTACCTTTAAGATTTGTTACCATACTGGGCTTTGTTATGTCACTTCTTAGTATAATTCTCGGGATTGAAACCATTATTGCTAAATATTTCGGTGAATTTATGGTTCCGGGTTGGGCTAGTATTATAGTTATTACGGGTTTTATCGGCGGTATTCAAATATTCTGCCTCGGCATTATCGGTGAATATATCGGACAACTCTTTCAGGAGGTTAAAGCAAGACCAAGATATATTATTGAAGAATGGCTTGATTAATATTCTCTCCGAGTAAATTTTTACGATAAGCCGAAGGTGTGAGTAAAAATTTGCAAGTGGCGTATTGAAAAGGTTACAAAACGA
>CANQLK010000029.1 GCA_947624665.1 Candidatus Gastranaerophilales bacterium | reverse complement strand
TCCAAATTCGGGTCTGCCCGAATTTGCGCTTATAGGACGCTCTAATGTGGGAAAATCTTCTTTCATTAATGCACTGGTTAATATAAAAGGACTTGCAAAAACCAGTAATACTCCCGGCAAAACAAAACTTATTAATTTATTTAATATTACTGATTTGTTTATTTTTTCCGATTTACCGGGATACGGTTATGCAAAAGTTTCGGGAAAAACACAAAATCAGTGGCAGAAAAGTTTAGAAGAATATTTGCTTAAACGAAGTGCAATAAAGAGCTTAATATTGATTATAGATTCAAGACATCCGCTTCAAAACAATGACATGCAAATGGCAGAGTGGATAAAATACAACAATTTGCCATGTTTTGCGGTAGCTTCTAAAGTAGACCAAATATCAAGAGCACAAATAAAACCGACTTGTATTTCATTTGAAAAGCAGCTCAACATGCCTGTATTCCCTTTTTCAAAAGCGGATAATTATTATAATAAAGATATTCTTGAAAAAATCGAAGAAATAATAAACAATTAATTACATCAACTTAGAATTCAAAAGAAAAAAGACCTATGTTTATGACATAGGTCTTTTTTTATGAAATGAGAGGTAATGTAATAATTACATCATACCGCCCATACCACCCATACCGCCCATATCAGGCATTGCAGGAGCAGCCTTCTTTTCGGGAACATCTACAACAGCAGCTTCCGTTGTTAATATCATGCCTGCAACAGAAACGGCATTTTGTAATGCACTTCTTGTAACCTTAGCGGGGTCAACGATACCTGACTTAATCATATCGGTATATTTATTTGTCATAGCATCATAACCTTCGTTAAGAGGAAGTTTTTTAACCGTTTCAACAACAACTTCACCTTTAACACCTGCATTATCGGCTATTTGTTTTAAAGGAATGTATAATGAATCAAGTAAAATTCTAAATCCTACTTTTTCGTCATCTGTAGTATAAGAAACGGTATTAATAGATTTTTCCAAATCCTGCATAACTCTTATAAGAGCGACACCGCCACCTGGGACAATACCTTCTTCTTTAGCAGCTCTTGTTGCATTAAGAGCATCTTCAATTCTGAGTTTTCTTTCTTTTAATTCAACTTCACTTGCTGCACCGACTTCAATAACTGCAACACCGCCTGAAAGTTTTGCAAGTCTTTCCTGAAGTTTTTCTTTGTCATACTCGGAATCTGATGTTTCTATTTGACGTTTAATTAATTTAACTCTGTCTTCGATAGCACGTTTTGTTTCGTCGCCTACAACAATAGTAGTATCATCTTTAGTAACGGTAACACGTTTTGCCTGACCGAGCATTTGAACGGTAACATTTTCAAGCTTGATACCGAGTTCTTCAGTAAATAACTGACCGCCTGTTAAAATAGCAATATCTTCTAACATAGCTTTTCTTCTGTCGCCAAATCCGGGAGCCTTAACTGCAACCGCTCTTAATACTTTTCTCATCGTATTAACAACTAAAGTAGCCAAAGCTTCACCTTCAACGTCTTCAGCAATAATTAACAGAGAACGTCCGTCTCTTGCAACCTGTTCAAGAACGGGAACCAAATCTGCAATCAGATTGATTTTCTTATTAACGCAAAGTACATAAGCATCTTCAAGAACAGCTTCCATTCTTTCCGCATCGGTTACGAAGTATGGAGAGATATAACCTTTATCAAACTGCATACCTTCAACAACTTTGAGGTTAGTACCCGTAGACTTAGACTCTTCAACGGTTATAACACCATCGTGACCAACCTTTTCCATTGCTTCAGCAACAAGTTTTCCGATTTCTTCATTGTTTCCTGCGGAAATAGCTGCAACCTGAGCAAGTTTTTCTTGCGAATCAACGCTTTGAGCCATTTTCTTTATTGTTTCAAGCGCTATATTAACTGCTTTGTCCATTCCTCTTTTCATACACATCGGATTAGCACCTGCGGTTAAGTTTCTTACGCCTTCTCTAACAATAGCTTGAGCCAACACAGAAGCGGTAGTAGTTCCGTCGCCTGCTACATCGTTTGTTTTTGAAGAAACTTCTTTCAATAATTGAGCGCCTGAATTTTCAAGCGGATCTTCAAGTTCGATTTCTTTTGCAATAGTAACACCATCATTTACAATTTGAGGTGAACCGAATTTCTTTTCTAATATAACATTACGTCCTTTAGGCCCTAAGGTAACTTTTACGGCATCAGCAACAGCATCTATACCTTTTAAAAGACCTTTACGAGCATCTTCTTCGAATATAATTTTCTTAGCCATTTTATTTTTTCTCCCTGTCTATAATTTATTCAATTACGCCTAAAACATCAGCTACAGACATAATTTTAAATGTTTCGTCACCGATTTTAACATCGGTACCTGCATATTTAGCAAATAGAACAACTTCGCCAACCTTAACATCCATAGGTTCACGTTCTGATTTATCATTCATTTTGCCTTCGCCGACAGCTATTACTTTACCCTTTTGGGATTTTTCTTTTGCACTGTCGGGTATAAATATACCGCCTGATGTTTGTTCAGCATCTTCAATAACTTTAATAACAATTTTGTCACCTAATGGTCTTATTGTCATATTTATTTTCCTCCTCTTATCTGACTACCTTATTTATATTTATACATTGATTTTTTTATTTTTTTTAAAATATTAATGAAAAATTAATTATTGCCAAAGAACCAATCTGTACATACTTTAGTAAATTTCTCGGGTTCTTGAATAAATAAATCTTCGGCATGAAAACAATTTTGAAATAACTCGAATTTTTTAGGACATACAGCTTTATCAAACAAAAGTTTAGTATGCCAAGAACAAACCGTAGGGTCTTTCTCTCCTGCCAAAAACAATGTCGGACAATTTATTTTATCTATTATATCTATAGGTTTTATTTTTTTAGAATTGATAACCGCAGGTCGAATAGAAATCCATCTTTCGGGTTCAAACTTCTGAAAAGTCGGAATCCAAGCTTCTTTTTTCCAAAATTTATTTTCTATTTTGTCAAAATCCGAAGGCGCACTTACCACTATCATTTTATCAATATATTTACGCTTAGAAGCAGCAATAATACTGAGTGAGGCACCAAGCGAAAAACCTGCCAAATATATTTTTTTGTATTTTTTATGCGCAAATTGTAATACCGTTAAGATGTCCAATACTTCTCGTCCGGTAAATGTATAAAATCCGCTGCTGCGTCCATGCCCTCTAAAATCTATTGATATTACATCCGAATATGTTGAAAACATTTCAGACATGGCCTTAAAGCTCTTACTATCCTTTGTCATAAACCATCCCGGAGCCATTATCACCACGGTTTCATAGCCGTTTTCATACAAATTAACGGCTATTTTAGTTTTATCTTTTGTATATAAATTTATTTCTTTCATTGTCTTTTTGCCAATTTACATTAATTATTTAACATAAACATGCTAAAAAAACATTACAATTTGTTAATAAAAAATATTGATTATTAAAGTTAAAAATAATAATGCCGAATATAAAAATATAAGGAATTATGGAGCAGAAAACAATGAATAAAAGAATTTTAATACCTACAAGCAATATATCTGAAGGAGTGGAATTTTTTCTCAGAGGAGCAAAGAAAAGACGTTCTATGGCAATCGCAAGCATCAGACAAGTAAATGCGAATATGGGTATTAACATAAGACCGGTAGCTGTTAAATAGTTTACGTTTTATGAGAGTTTTACACCGCCTTATTGGCGGTGTTTTGTTTTATTTTTATCAGATTTACCTTCTTGTGTATTTTCTTCTTCGTTTTTTGGTTCATTAACAATAATAAGAATTTCGTTTTTGCCTGCCATTTTTAGATTGTTTCTGGCTATAGATTCAAGAGTTAATGCGGAATTGAAATTTTCTATATCAAATTTTAATTGCCTGTTTTTATCTAATTCCTCATTTCTTTTATCTTGAAGTCCTTTTATCTTTGATACAAAACTTATATTCTTATTAATATTTCCTAAAGTGCTTATGGTTAATTCTATAATGCAAATCAGCAAAACAAAAGTAAGCAGAGAATATTTAATTTTTCTTCTGCCGTTTTGTTCGGGAATAACAGCTTTTTTAGAATTATTTACTTTATTTAAGTTATTTTTCATAACGATATTATAACCTATTTACATTATATTATCGAGTCCGTATATAAATTCATTATTATCAAAAACATACCTTATTGCTAAAAGAACACCATCCATATAGCAGGTTCTATCCATAGAGTGATGAGCCATTTTGAAAATTTGACCCGAAGCACCAAATATAACTTCTTGAGAAGCAATATAACCCGGCATTCTGACGGAATGAATATGAATGTTTGAATAACTTTTAGCACCTCTTGCCCCTTGAATAAGCTCTGTTTCAGGACAATTTCCATACATAAAATCAGGATTTTCTTCAGCCATCATCTGAGCTGTTTTTATAGCGGTTCCTGACGGTGCATCTTTCTTTTGATTATGATGTAATTCTATGATTTCCGCATTTTTAAAATATTTTGAAGCCTGTTTCGCAAACATCATTAATAAAACCGCACCCGTTGAAAAATTCGGAGCTATTAAACAGGCAGTATTATTCTCTTTTGAAAGTTTTTTTATATTTTCTATTTCTTCATCTTTAAGTCCTGTTGTACCTATAACGGATTTAACCCCGTTTTTTATGTATGTACAAACATGACTGTATATATCTTTAGGCTGAGTAAAATCAACTATAATATCAGGTTTTTTCGAAGAAATTGCAGTTTCGATATCGGATTCTATTAAAACACCTGTATTTTTTGATAAAGAAGCCAATCCTGCATCGGTACCGACACCTGATATATCAACCGCCATTACAAGTTCCATATCATCAGCATTATATACAGCTCTGACAACTTCTTTGCCCATTTTGCCCAAGGCACCTGCTACACCTATTTTTATCATTTATTTCTCCTTCGCCTCTTAATATATCGTACCCGTAAAATAAAATTTACGCAATTAAGAATAAAAAATATGTACGAGTAAATTTTTACGATAAGCCGAAGGAGCGACAAGACCGAGCGTAAAGCAATTTCAAGAGAGCGAAATTGCGGACGGACGAAGTCCGGAAAGCGAGGTCGGAAGCGAGTACAAGGCGGTAGCCGAAGGAGCGACAAGACCGAGCGTAAAGCAATTTCAAGAGAGCAATCGTAATGTTGCGACACCGGATTAAATTTTAGCAGGAATAAAAAAGAAAAATTATTTCATTACGTCAGCTTCAAATTTCCCGCAATTGAAATTATTTCTCCGATAAAAGAAATTACAACAAAGTTTAATGTTGCTTTTCCAAAAGTTTTAATCTGTCGTTCCAAGAAGGATGACTTGAAAAATAATGAATAAAATCAGGATAATTTTCTTTTTCTTTAATTTTTAATATAAAGCTTTTGCCGCCATTATTAGTTCCGTATATTTTAATCAAAGCCTCTCCGGCATATTTATCAGCTTCTCTTTCTTGTTTTCTTGAATGAGAAAGGTAGTTTAAATTATTAATCTGAGAAATAAATTTGCCGGAAGCATAGTTTTCTCCGCTTATAAACGAATAAATAATACTCATTAATATTTGTCTGCTTATTGCTTTTAAATGATCTCTATGAGCATAATGACCGATTTCATGAGCCAATATAAAGCACAATTCCTGCTCATTATATCCTTGTTCAAGTGTACCTTTTGTTACAAAAATTTTTCCGTTTGGAATGATTACAGCATTAACCTCATCTTTATCTATAATAAAGATAGGAAAATCTGACTTATTAGTTAAACCGGAATCAGTCTTTATAATTTTTGATTTTATAATATTTAATTGGGCTAATTGACGTATATTCTCCTCCGAATTATTGATATCATCCATTCCTATATCTAATGCTCGTTCAATTTTCATCTGCATTTCGTCAGGTAACAGAGCAATAAATACATTAGCAATAAAATCGGAAAAAATAAAAATAGCGAAAACAACACAAACAATCCCGCCAATTAAAATAAAGAAATTTTTTAAATCGGATGTTTTACCGACATTAACGTTATCATCTTCTATTAAAGCCGCTTGCAAGGCTTCATATTTATTTCTTGTTTTCATAAGTAATTGCGGTTCCGTATGCTATAATTGCACATTGGGGTACTGTATTCTTCATATATGTATTATTAATTAAAACAGTTTCTAATTTCGTATTAACAATAATAGATGCATATTTTGCCTTTTCTCTCATTCTTAACAGAGCTTCTCTTCTTCCTCTGTCCATTATTGATTCAAAAGGAGTCAATCTTCCGCCAAAGAAGTTTTTTAAATTTGCTACAAAGTTTTTGAAATAATCACCGCCGATAACAACTTCACCAGTAACTAACTCAACTTTTTTTATCGGTCTTTTAGGTTTGAAGTTTTTCGCTCCATAGCTTATTACAGGTTTTTTTATAAGTTTTATTTCACGTTGTTTAATTTTTTTAAAGTGATTTTTTTCTATTATACTTCCTGTTGCATAAGTCAAAGCCAAAAATAGAACTGTAATAATTAATTCAAACATGTAATCAACCTTCTATTTTTTCAACTTCTACAGCAGTTCCGTAGGCATAAACTTCTGCAGCACCTGCAGTGATTGAAGAAGTAGCGAATCTAACGTTAATAACGGCATTAGCTCTTAATTTTTTCGCCTGTTCAATCATTCTGTTTATTGCTTCGTTTCTTGCTTCCGTAAGAAGTTCAGTGTAACTTTTCAACTCACCGCCAACAAAATTTTTAAGCCCAGCACCAAAATCTTTAATGGCATTTTTTGCTCTTACAGTGCTGCCAGATACAAGTCCGCATTGGGCTTTAATTCTCATTCCGGGTACCGATTCAATATTTGTTATTATCATTTTTCATACTCCATTTATTACATAATATCATTTTTTTTAATTTAATAAATAGTATATTAGAATGATTTTTTCAAAAAAAAAAAGAAACAGGCTATATTCCTGTTTCTTTTTTTACCGTTATTTTAATTAAGCTATTTCAATAGCATTAACAGGGCAGCAATCAGCAGCTTCTTTAACACAATCTACGTTAGAAGAAACTGCATTTTCATTAACCACTGCTTTATCTTCTACTGAAAATACTTGGTCACATACTGATTCGCAAGCACCACATGCTATACAACTGTCATTAACTGTTACTTTCATTATTTTCTCCTTTTAATACCGTGTAAAAAATAACATACTAATTATACCATTAAAATAAATATTTCAAGAGTTTGTTAAAATTATATAAGGATTGATTTTTTCTTTGCTTTTATTTTGAGTTCAAAGTTGATAAAATAAGTCTATGGATAAAGTTGTATTAATAATACCTGATAATAATAAAGGTAAATTTGTTACCAAAGGATTTTCATTAGCTTTTAGCGAATTGTCCTTTTTTGTATATGAAAAAAAGATTCCTGATTTGAATGATAAAGAATTAAATAAAATATCACCATCGGTAATATTTATATATTGGACAGGTTTAAATCAGCGTGAAATAGTCTGTGACGTAATTTCTAAATATGTTAATACCAAAACAGTTTTTATTCACTGCGATGAATCAGGCGATGATATTCCTAAAGAATACAAAAATCAAACTAATCATTATATATTTATTTCAAATGCAAAAACAAAAAAAAATATATTTAAATACGGTATAGCCGCAACGGAATATAAAACTAAGTTCAGGGGATATAAATATGGAATAACCTTTGCGGGAAATCCAGATACAAAAGAAAGAGAAGAGATTTTATCTTCTTTGATTAATAATTACGGAGCAATTAATATTTATTGCCGTTCGTATAATTTCTATAAAAGTTTAGAGGAAATTCAATCTTTAAACCTAATGGATAAAAATTCCGTCGAATTATATAGAAAATCATACAGAGGCTATGTTGAAAGCAGGAAAAAACTTGCAAATATATTTGTATCATCGAAAATAAATATTGATATAATCAGCAAAAATAAAAAGGCAATAAATTACAGATGTCTTGAAGTAATGGCTTCGGGCGGATTTTTAATTTCTCAAAAGAATGCCGATAATATAAAATATTTTGATGAGGGCAAAGATTTTGAAACATTTGAAACAAAAGAAGAACTTATTGATAAAATTGAGTTTTATTTAAAAAACTTAAATATAGCACAATCAATAGCATTGCGAGGAAGAATAAACGCAGTAAATAATTTTTCTTGTACGGATATTTTAAAAAATATGTTAAAGGTGATATATGGCAAAAATATTGGTAGTTGATGACGATACAGCAATAAATGAGCTTATAAAAGTCAATTTGGAGCTTGCATATTATAAAGTAATTACGGCATTGGACGGAAATAAGGGTTATGCGCTTGCAAAGCAGGAAATGCCTGATTTAATCATTTTGGATGTTATGATGCCCGAAGTTGACGGATACACGGTAGCTAAAAGAATAAGAGAAAATGAAAGCACGAAGGATATACCTATATTAATGTTAACGGCACTTGGCATGCTCCAAAACAAGGTTCAGGGATTTAATATAGGAGTTGATGATTACCTTGTAAAACCTTTTGAGATGGAAGAATTATTAGTCAGGGTAAAAGCTTTATTAAAGCGTTCAAATAATATTCCAAAATCCGTAGCTGTAAAAGAAGTTTTAACAAGAGGCGATATAACGCTTATCCCCGAATCATATTCCATAGAAATAAACGGGAAACAAGCAAAAGTAACCCCTATAGAATTTGATATAGTTAATTTATTAATGCAAAACTACGGGAATATGGTATCATCAGCGAAGATATTGAATGATGTTTGGGGATATTCACCAGATGATGCCGTTGAAACAATAAGAGTACACATGCGCCACATAAGAAGTAAACTTGATAAGATTACGGGCGGGAAAAAATATATAGAAACAATATATGGCGGCGGTTACAGGCTCATCCCGGAAGGTATTGAGGAAAAAGCAAAATAGAATTTTAAAAATGATAAATTCTTTATGAATATTTGTCAGAGATTATACATTATCGACTAATTGTCTTTCGTAATTTCCAAAAAAGACATAATACATTTGCGAATTGTATTAGGAGTAGTCAATTTTGACATTTTTTTCTTTGACTCATTATTTAAAGATTTGTTTATTGTCACAGAACCGCTATTATTAACAGGTTTTTCTGTTGGTTCATCATCATAATTATTAATATTTTCCTGCGGTTTCAATAATTTCTTTATAACAAAGACAATAACAATCAATAAAATAAAAATAAAGGAAGCCGATAAAATCAAGTTATTATTATCACTTTTAGATTGAGGATATGTATACTGCTCCTGGCGAACCTCCGTTGCAGGCAGTGCCGGAAGTTCGGATTCACGTGGCGGTTCAATATTTTCGAATTGAATTGGAGTGCTTGTATCAAACATATCCGGAGTCAATTCTTGAGCTATTAAAATACTATTATTCATTTATCTCCGTTTTGCTTTCGGCTTTTTTTGTTTTACGAGGTTTTCTTACCTGTTTTTTCTTAGTTTGAGTGTTTTCAGTCATCGAATTTTCCGCAGAATCGGGTTTTTCTTCGACTTCACTTGTCGGAACTGCTTCTTCATCTGTTTTGGAAGCAGTTTTTCTTCTTGGAGCTCGTTTTTTCTTATTATTGTCGGAAGATTGTTCGTTTTTATTTTGTTCTGCCACATTTAGCGGAACCGTTTCAGAATTGTTTTCAAGTTTTGACGGTTTAACTTCATCTTGGGATTGCATCTGCGGTTGAAGTTGAGGTTGAAGTTGAGGTTGAGGTTGAGGTTGCATCTGCGGCTGCGGTTGTGTTTGAACTTGATTTTGAGGCTGAATTTCCTCCTGTATTTCTTTTACCTCTTCCTGCGTCAGTTGAATTTGTTCTTCCTGCTGATTTTGCTTATTATTATATTTATTAAAATTATTTTTATGTTGATTTTCATTAGCTAACGGGTTGTTATTTTGATTGTTAAATACCCTGTTTTGCTTATAATTAGGAGTTTTATTCTTAATCTGTTGAACAGGTATTTTCAATTTAGCGGCTTTAGCTCTTATTTCACCTTCCAAAACAGGTGAAGACAAATTAATATCTTCAAGAATATGTCCGCTGCCTTGGCAATGAGGGCATTTTTTACCAAAAATTTCTTCAAGACTCTGACCTTGGCGGTGTCTTGTAAGTTCAACCAACCCCAAATCGGATAACTGTCCGACCTGTGGTTTTGCTTTATCTTTTTCAAGCGCTATTTCAAGCTCTTCCATTATTGCGAGCTTATCTCTTCTGTTATTCATATCAATGAAATCAATTATAACCATTCCGCCAATATTTCTTAATCTCAACTGTCTTGCGATTTCGTGAACAGCTTCAAGATTAGTTTTTACAATAGTTTCATCCTGAGTATTAGAGCTTACGAATTTACCGCTGTTAACATCTATAACAGTCAGAGCTTCCGTTGTCTGTACAAACAAATAACCACCGCTTGGCAGGTTTACTTTTGTCTGCAATGCCGCTTTTATTTCTTTCAAAATTCCCGATGCAGCCAGCAGAGTTTCCGAACCTTTGTATACGTTTACTTCAATATTTTTATTCATATTCCAATTTTGAAGAATTTGCTGGGTTCTGTGAACTCCGTAGGAAGTATCTAAAATAATTTCATCCACATCCTCGCTGCAAGCTTCTCTCATAACTCTGTATAATAAGTCCTGATCTCGATATAAAAGACTCGGAGCAGGTCTTGTTTCAGCAGCGGCAACTATAGTATTCCATTTTTCAAGAAGAATTTCCATATCTTCCTGAATATCCGAATCTGATTGACCTTCGGCTTCGGTTCTGACTATAACACCGATACCTACGGGTTTTAACAGACTGATTATAGACTTCAATCTTGCTCTTTCTTTTTGGTTTGTGATTTTTCTTGATACATTAATACCTGTTTCCTGCGGCATTAAAACCAAAAATCTGCCGGGCAAGCTGATTAAAGTTGAAACTCTCGGTCCTTTATGACCTACGGGTTCTTTTACAACCTGAACTATAATTTTTTGTTTTGGGGAAAGTTTTTCTTTTAGAGTTCCTTTACCAATCGCATCATCTGCGTGAAGAAATCCCATTTTATCGTAGCCGACATTAACGAATGCCGCATCAATACTGGGCAATATATTATCAACAGTTGCGAGATATACGTCATTTAAAAGCATATCTCCTCTGTGAACGTAGAATTCGCAGACCTTGCCGTCTTCCAAAACTGCCGCTATGTTATCTCTTTCGGCTACAACTATCGCTTTTGACATATTTTAAACCTCTTCTAAACTCTATAACCTGTTCATATCCTTATCGTAAAAAGCAAGTCTTGTTATTTTAAATTTTATATCGGGTTTGTACAGCTTTAATACGTTTTCGGGTTTTACTGACGGAATTTCATCCGACTGACCCGTTTTTAAAATCAGCATCAGTTTATTTTCTTCTATCTTTGCCGATTTTATTGAAGGCTTTATGTTAACAAGTTTTTTTATACCTTTTTTATTTATCTTCTCTATAAATATTTCGTTACTTGAAGATATTTCATTTATAATATACAACAAATCTTCATTTTTTAAAAGCGTGTTATTTAAAGGTTCAAATGAATACAATGCCCATTGTGCAAGAATATCTATTGCAGGGGTTTTCGTTTCTGTTTTTTGGGCTGATAATACCCTTATTTTTTCGGGTAGTACAGAATTTAATATTTCTTTTAATTTCTCAGGTTCCAATTCGTTATAGATTTCAATATCCGTAAGTTCACAAAGGCTTTCCGTAAAAATCGGAAGCGCTATTCCCAATGAAAATTCAGGTGTAGGATTAAAGCCTTGAGAGAAGCATAAATCCAATCCGGAGCGGTAAAGAGCTTTTGTTAAAGTATTTTGCCAATCCAAATGCGAAATATATTTCATTTCATCTGTTTTTGATATTTTTAGTCTGTATTTAAAGGGGGTTCGTGTTTCTTTTTCGATTTTTTCAGGCGAGATTTTGATTTCAAACGGCTTATCGATTATTTTATGCGTATTTAAATTTGTACATACCCCGCAATTTACGCAGTTAAACTCGCAAGGAACCGTATTTTCGCAATTCATTGCCTTTTTATATTCATTTTTAAGCCATTCTTTATCTATCCCCGTATCTATAATATCCCAAGGCAGAACTTCATCGGGCAAATACTGCTTTTTTGCTTCTTCATCTATATTAAAACCGCATTCAATTGCTGTTTCTTCCCATAAATTTTTATCGACATTCTCGTCCCAAGTTGACAAATAGACCCCCTTTTTATTTAGAGCCAGTATAAATTTATTATATTTCTCATCACCTCTTGACATTGCACATTCGACTTTCGACGTAAAAGAGTTATGATAATTAATCTTAACGCCTTTTATTGTGCTAACTTTGTCGAGTAGATATCTTATTTTTTCCTTTATAACTATTTGACTTTCCTGAGGGCACCATTGGAACGGAGTAAAAGGCTTCGGCACAAATATTGAAAGCGTACAGGTTAATGTTAATCCGTCTTTAAGTCCAAGTTCCTGTTTTATAAGCTTGCTTTTATATCTGATTTTACTTAACAGCTCCGCCATTTCGTCCAAATCAGTATATGTTTCCGTCGGAAGTCCAATCATAAAATATAATTTTATATTATTAAATCCGTTTTTGTAGCAATTTAATATTGTATCAATTATTTGTTCTTCGCTTAAATTTTTATTAATTACGTTTCTAAGCCGTTGACTTCCCGCTTCTGGAGCTAAAGTTGCCGTTGTAGCTCTGACGTCACGAACCAAATGAGCCAATTTTGTGCTGTATCGGTCTATTCTTTGACTGGGAAGCGATACGGAAACTCTTTTACGTTTCATCTCGGGACTAAGCAATTCTATTACGTTTTCTATATTCCCGTAGTCGTTTGAAGAAAGCGAAAGCAGAGAATATTCATCATATCCCGATATTTTAACCGAGTCTTTTACCATTTGTATAATGTTTTGCGCTTTTCTCTCACGGACAGGAAGGTTAACATGTCCTGCCTGACAGAAACGGCACATTCTTCCGCAGCCTCTTCTTATTTCTATTATCGTTCTGTCGTGTACACTCGATGAATATGGTACGGGCGATTTAAGGACTCTGTCGTCTTTTGAAATATCAAATATTCTTTTTTTTGTTTTCTTAGGGTATTCACTTGAAAATACTCCTTCTATATTCGATAATTCTTTAATAATTTCCTGTCGTGATTTGTTTAATTTTTTAAGTTCTATATATTTTTCAAATATTTCAATAAGAACCTCTTCACCGTCGCCGATTGTAAACAGATCAATAAAATCCTGCATTGGTATGGGATTAAAGCAGGCAGGCCCGCCCGCAATTATTATGGGGTCATTTTCATTCCTGTCTATGTTGTTAATCGGAATACCCGACAGCTTCAACATCTCTAATACCGTAGGATATGAAAGCTCGTATTGAAGTGAGAAACCTACAAAATCAAACTTTTTAACTTCTTCTTTACTCTCAAGAGTTCTTAATTTTAAATTATTTTTTATAAGCTGTTCTCGGTAATCGTTATCAGGCGCATAAACTCTGTCTGCCATATAGTTTTCATTATCGTTAATAATCCCGTAAAGAATTTTTTGACCTAAATTGCTGATTGCAATTTCATACTTATCGGGGAAAGCAAGTACAATCTTAACTTTAGCACTGTTAAAATCTTTATTGTATGCCAAAAACTCACTGCCTATGTATTGATAAGGCTTTAATACATCACAAAGCAAACTTTCATATTTGTTATTTAAAAGCTCATTCATTTATGCCAAATCTTCCGGAATATATCTTTCTATATCTATGATTTCACCATAAGACCTGTTATTTCTAAATTCATTTAAAAAATCCAAAAGAGATAAATACGGCACCTTGTATTTATACAACCCTACACCTATTCCGTTCTTTTTCATAACGGTTACTATATAATAACATTTATTTGCATAATCCCTGAGACTATCTTCTTTAAAATAATTCCCGCTGTCATCTTTTGTGAGTTTTATATACGGAAATCCTTTGAAAAATCTCTGTGCAGATATGTCAGAATTTTCTTCCTGCTTTTTAAATAAATTTATAACTTTGTCATTATCATTATTCATACTTTATATTGAACATAATTTATTCAAATAGGTCAAATAAGTAACAAATTTGTTATTTAATCTCATTGACTGTTTTAAAATGCATTTTTGCAACCTCATTCAGGCGTTCAAACGAATATTGATTAACAAATTTTTTAGCCTGTTCAATTACCGTAGAAGAAGCTCCTTTGGGGAAGCTAAGTCCGTATTTTTGTTCTAACTGACTGATACGCTTAACAAATTCCGCCCTCGCAAGCACGGAAGCACTTGCAACAGCAATATCAGCTTCAGCTCTGACCATTTGATTTAAAATTATATTTCGACCTTTACTCATCAGTGCATTTTTTATAAGACTTTCATCCCCGAACTTGTCAGCCAGCGCATATTCACAGGGCGATTTTTCCAAAATATTTTCTATGGC
>CANQLK010000028.1 GCA_947624665.1 Candidatus Gastranaerophilales bacterium | reverse complement strand
GTTTTTCATAATCTTGGAAAAATTAATCAATATAAAAGAATTTGAGCAGAATCACAAACAATGGTGGGTAAAAACTTTGCAGCATATTTATTGCATATTTATTTTTGTAGTCGGCTGGGTAATATTTAGGGCAGATAATATGACTTACGCTTGGAAATATTTAATGAATATGTTCGGAATATTAAAAGTTAATGCTGATGAAATAGCACACGGATTTATATATTATGCGGATACCATAGAAATACTAGCATTTATTGCAGCAATAATGTGCGTAACACCGTTATTCAACAAAATGCTTGAAGTTAAAAATAAAGTAGGACGGGCAATAATAAATATTTGGCTGTTAATAATGTTTATATTATCCTCGGCTTTAATTGCTTCAAGTACATATAATCCGTTTATATATTTCAGGTTCTAGTTATACAAAGATTTATTAAAAAATCGGTTTTATATTTATAAAACCGATTATAATGAAACAATTTTATTTTTAATTAATTTTCCGAATAAACCATTTTGAAGATTATTCCTGCGCAAATACCGCCCAATAAATTAGCTAAGACAGTCCAAAGAACAAGAGAATACGGAATTAAACCTAACAACCCGACAGAAAGACCGACGGCAGGATTAAAAGCACCTGCGCATAAAGTTCCGCCTACTGCAAAAGCACCTGTTAATACCGTAAAACCGATTGCCAATCCGTAATATGAATTACCGCTCGTATTTTTTGTTGTAGCTGTTTGAAGTACAACATAACAAAGTGCAAAAGTAAATAAGAATTCGGCAATCAATAATCCTTTAATTGAAAAATTACCGGGTTCTATAACAATTATTGAACCTTTTGCCATAATAAAGAATGTATAAACAGCGGCAGCTCCACCTATAATTTGCGCAGCGAAATAAGGAATTAATTGTTTCCATTCAAGAGCGCCTCTTATAGCTGCAGCAAGAGATACAGCAGGATTATAATGACCGCCTGAAATATGTCCGCCTGCATAAACCATAATCATTAATGAAGAAGCTATTGCCAAAGGAGCTATAACACCTTCATTCCCCAACAAGCCAGTACAAGCCACGGTTAATACAAGGAAAAATGTTCCTATAAGTTCTACAGCATATTTTTTCAGATTTTCTTTCATATAATATCCTCCTATTATAAAAACATTTTTATTTTAACATTTTTATTACGGACTGTAAAATATTAGGTAGAATAAAAAATTATTGAACAAAGTATAAGTCGATTTATGTTTGTCCGAGTAAATTTTTTACGATAAGCCGAAGGTGAGAGTAAAAATTTGCGACACCAGATTAAATTTAAAAATAAACAAATTATAAGGCGACGATAAATCGCCGCCTTATGATATTTGAAATAAAAGTAAATTTATATTCTTCCCGTTCTGACCTGTTCAAAGAAGTTTGCAACATCATTGATTTCATCCGAGGATAGAGTATGATCCATGGGATAAGTTCTGTACACAACGGGAATGCCTAATCCGACGGCTGCTCTGTAGAATATGTTGGCATTTTCCTTTCTGTACTCGGTATCAGAAGTGCCGACACCGACAAAATATTTAACATTGGTTTTTTGAGTAGGTTTTACTCTTGCACCGCTGCTTAAAATAGCACAAGCATCAACTTTTTCAGGGTGCAATAAAGAATATCTTGAAACAAATTGACCACCTGCAGAGAAACCGACCATATAAAGTTTAGAATAGTTAAGACCATTATTTTTTGCTTTTTCAATCATACTGTCCAAGGCTGCACCTGACCAGGCACCGGGGTACTGATATGATTTTTGCTGGATAAAGTCATTATCATTGTGTTTAAAAGTTGGTGCCAATATTGCATATCCTTTTGTATCGGCTAAATTTTTTAATTCCGTATATACAGCACCTTCACCTTCTCCATCCATACCCGGAAGTGTTACTATCAAAGGATAAGGATTGGAGGATTTTAATAATATGGGAGGAATATAATAATAGAATTTTACTTGCGGATTTGTTGCGTTTGCTGTTGATATATAATCCGTCACTTCCATTGCCAAGCCTAAATCTCCCTGCACCTGATTATAATTCTGATTATCGTAAGTATAGTTCTGATGTGAAGTAGGATCCGTAGTTACGGATAAAGATTGAAAATTGTCTGCATTCGCTTTTAAAGCTGTACTTGTTAAAACAATAATAAACGTTAAAATTGATAAAAACTTTTTCATAACTTACCTCTGAATTAGAACATTATCACTGTATATTTCAATTTAAATTATACCCTTTTTTTCTAAGAAATAACAACTTTAACTTTTATGAACTTAAAAATTGTTAAAATAAAGCGGCTGCGGTATTTTACGGTAATGAAATTTCCGAAATAACATACGATATCAGAATTAAATGGTTTTAATATTATGTTTGATTATGATTTGTAGTATAATGTAATAGGTAAAAGAGAGAAAAATAAATGATAAAAAATATAAAACTAAATAATTTTGTAATAGGCGGAGAAAAGTTAACAATACTTGCAGGGCCTTGTGCCATAGAATCAAAAGATATTCTTTTTAAAACCGCCGAATATCTAAAAAAACTTACTCAAGAACTGAATATAAATTTTGTTTTTAAGTCATCCTATGATAAAGCAAACAGAAGCTCGATATCATCATACAGAGGAATAGGAATAGAGAAAGGTTTGGAACTTTTATTACAGGTAAAAAAAGAATTTGAATTACCGATAGTGACTGATATTCATACGGAAGAACAGGCATCTGTTGCAGCGGAAGTTGCCGATATAATACAAATCCCTGCATTTTTATGCCGACAAACGGATTTATTGGTTGCCGCAGCAAAAACAGATAAAATAGTAAATATAAAAAAAGGGCAGTTTCTTTCTCCGTATCAAATGAAATCGATTGCAAATAAGGTAATAGAATCAGGTAATGAAAAAATAATAATCACGGATAGAGGAGTTACATTCGGTTATAATAATTTAGTTTCAGATATGAGAGCTATTCCTATCATACAGGAAATGGGTTATCCCGTTATATTTGATGCAACTCATAGTGTGCAATTGCCCGGAGGCTGCGGAGAATCATCTTCCGGTGAACGAAAATTCGTTTCGATTTTGGCGAAATCGGCAGTAGCGGCAGGTGCTAACGGTTTATTTTTTGAAGTCCATCCGAATCCCGATGAAGCACTTTGTGATGGTGCTAATATGATAAATTTCCAAATGGCTTCGCAAATTTTTCGTATTTGTAATGATATATTTCACTTGGTCAGGGAAAAGGTCTAATTTAAACTGTCATTAATATCGCTAATGCCTTGATTTGAATGTTCTTCAATATCCAATTCATTAATAAAACCGTGTTTTAAAATAGGGTGAATATTCTTTTGCTTTTTTGCAAATTGTTTGTTAAAAATCTCGTTTTTTGTATAATTAAATTCATTTTCCCATCTTGCAACAACAACTGTAGCAACGCAATTTCCGATTAAATTAACAGTGGTTCTTCCCATATCTAAAATTTGGTCAATGCCTAACAGTATTGCAACACCTATTAAAGGATAACCAAAGTTGGAAAGAGTACCTGCCAAGACGACGAGTGCGACTCTCGGGACACCTGCAATTCCTTTGCTTGTAAGCATTAATGTTCCCATAACAAATATAAGCTGAACGGTACTAAGGTGTATGTCTTGGATTTGAATTGAAAATAACATAGCAAGAGCCAAATATAATGTAGAACCGTCGAGGTTAAAAGTATAGCCTGTAGGCATAACAAACCCTACTATATTTTTGGGCACACCGAAATTTTCCATAATTTTCATTGCTTGAGGCAGTGCCGCTTCCGAGGTTGAAGTTGTAAATGCAAGTATAGCGGGTTCTCTTATTGCCCGAAGTAAAGAAAATACCGAAATTCCAACAATTCTACAGGCAATATTTAAAATAATAAACAAGAATAATAATAATGCCAAATATAATGCTCCGATAATTTTAGCGTAATTAACCATAATGCCAAGACCGTTTTCGGCTATCGTATACGAAATTGCTCCAAAGACACCTATTGGAGCAAAATTCATAACAAATTGAGTAAATTTGAACATTATTTCGGACAATGAAGAAACACAATCCAAAACAGGTTTCGCTTTTTCGCCCACCGCACATATTGCGAGAGCGAAAAATATGGAAAATACTACTATTTGAAGCAAATCTCCATCCGCCATTGACTTGACAATGCTTGTCGGAACTATATTTATAAGCATTTCTAAAGTGGAATTATGTGCATTTTGTGCTGCCATATTTACTGCTTTGTCTACCATGCTTTGTGATATGGCAACGGTAGAAAATCCTGCACCCGGTTTAGCTATCATACCGATACTTAAACCGATGATAAGTGCCAAAGTAGTAGCTGCGGCAAAATATATCAATGTTTTTGCACCTAATTTTCCTAATGACTTTATGTTTCCGTGGGAGGCTATACCTGTTACCACCACTGAAAATAACAGAGGTGCTATTATCATTTTTATCATATTAAGGAATATGTGTGCCAGAGGGTGCATGTGTTTTCCTATTTCCGGAAATTTCCAACCAACAAATATTCCTGCAACCAGACTTATAAAAATATATAATGTTAGTTTCGACTTTTTCATAGGGCAAACATTCCTGTATAGATTATAACAGAAAAAATTTACTTCAATTAAATTTTTTTGAGATTGTAAAGCATTGCTACAAAAATTTATTTTGAAAGATATTCAATGTTGTTATAAATCAGATTAGAAGCTTTGACGATGAATTCTTTGCCTTGTAAGTTATTGTAAGGTCTTTTAGCAAGAATAACAACAATATATTTTTTCCCCGAAGCTGTTTTAACGATACCTGCATCACCAAGCATAAAGCCGATATCACCTGTTTTATGAAGCAAAGTTGCCTGCGGAGGGAGTCCTGCTTGGAGCAGTCTGTTATTCTTAACGTGACTCAGGTAGTAACCCGCCTGTTTTTTTGAAGAACCTGAAAAAATGGAGGTTGAATCCATGTTATAAAACATTTTTGCCATTTCTCTCGCAGTTGTAATATTTGTACCTTCCAAATCGGGCAGCCAGGTATTAATGTGTGTCGTTTTAAGTCCCCATCTGTTTATAGCTCTATTTATTTCGGGCATTCCTCCCATTTTAGCGATTAACATATTGGTGGAAGAATTATCGGAGTTTTCTATCATTGTTTCAGCCAGAAAGCCGATGGTATAAGCCTTATTTCCTTCCGCATATTGAAGTTTTCCCGAACGGGAGCTCTGTAGAAATCTTCCAAAATCATTGTGTCCGAAAGTGAAAGATTATTTCTGTCTATATTTCTGAACATTTCTATCAGTACGGGAATTTTTATTATGCTTGCAGCAGGATAGGGCATATCTGCATTTATATCAACAAAACTTTTTCCGTTGTATTCCCAAACATAAACTGCGGGTTGAATTCTTTTATATTGGTCTGCGAGTGAGATTAGACTTTGTTTAAGTCCTAATCTTTCCGTTGATTCTGGAATATCCGTCATTGTATGTTCTTTGTAGGTCGTATCTTTTATTGAGTATTTTCCCAAAAATAAGTCTTTGTATAAGTAATTATTGGTCGGGTACAATAAATTTGTGTAGTCGATATTAAGAACAGTTTTTGATTTATTAATAAAAATATCTTTCGTAAAGTTCTCAAAAGAATATGATAGCGTATAAATCAACGGTATAAATGCCAATATCAAAAGCAATATTTTTTTAGCTGAAAGTTTTTTCTTTTTGATTGGCTTTCTTTTTATCGGGGTAATTTTTTTTATAGGAGTATTTTTAAAATAATATTGTTCATACATTTGAGTATATAAATCAGTTTTGATATATTGTTCGTAATTAGGCTTCGGCAATTTTATATCCCTTTTATATAACGATGTTACAACATTTCGATTGCTTATCTGCCGATTTTCTTCGGTAAACTGCAAGTTTCAAACTTCAAGCGGTTTAATATCGCAGATTTATGCTGACAAATTGCTTTTTAGTGAGCCGCTCGCAAATTTTATTCGGCTGCCGCATACAGGTTCGGTAATTTTTACTTATTTGAATTGCTTAGGTTTTTGACTTCTCAGGCAAATCCGTAAATTCATCCGAACGTTTTACTATTATACAATACCCGAATTATATCGACAATAATGTAAATATATGCAACAAAAGATTGTTAACATTTTGTCCGAGTAAATTTTTATGATAAGCCGAAGGTGAGAGTAAAAATTTGCGAGTGGCGTATTGGAAAGGTTACAAAACAAGCAAGCGTAATGTCGCGACACCAGATTAAATGTCATTTGTGCGGTTTCAAAAAAAATCTTTAACTTTTTTAATAATTTTGCTAAAATAATTACAAACGGAAAGGATATTTTAATGAGCAATCTAATTATTTATTCGGAAAACAATAACCCCTTAATCCAAAATTTTTGTACGAAATTGCCGGATTTGGAAGTGGAAATTAAAAGTGCGGATGAAATTAAGGATATTAATACGGATGATTGTGATGCCGCAATTATTGATATTTCTTCGAATAAATTGAAAGAATTATCAATGATAATGAAATTTCCCGTTCCTGTTATGGTTGTTGTCGATGATTTGCCGGAAAATATAACGATACGTGGCGAAGCTTATGATTTTGTTATTAATCCCATTAATGAATATGAATTTATAACACGTCTTAAAAATCTTATAAAAATAGCTAATCTTAATAAAACAATAAAAAATATATCAACAACGGATGAGTTAACAGGACTTCATAACAGAAAGTTTTTATTGGAAAGGCTCGAATCCGAAATGTCGAGAGCAAGAAGATATAATTCTTCCGTGTCTTGTATATTGTTCGATTTAGACTTTTTTAAAGTTGTAAACGATATGTACGGATACGAATGGGGAGATATTCTGTTAAAGAAAATAGCCGAAATGCTTACTAATTTGGCAAGAAAAGAGGATGTTGTTACAAGGTACGGGGATGAAGAATTTATGGTGATTTTACCCGATACAACGGAAGAAAATGCATTTATATTTGCGGAAAGATTCAGACGGGACGTTGAAAAAATGTCATTTATTCCCGCAGGCGAAGATGAAAGACATCCGATAAAAATATCAGGGGGTATTGCCGCATTTCCGTATATGAATAATGTTGAGGAAAATGCAAATACTATAATCAGATATGCCGAACATGCATTATATAATGCAAAAAAACGTGGTAAAAACAGAATAATATTATTCTCACAAGTAAATTTGGATTATTAAAATGTCAATAGCGAAAGATAAAAAACCGATATCTTTTTCATTTAATAATACGGAAAGATGTCAATCAAGATGTATAACTTGTAACGGTTGGAAAACTCCTGCTTCCGTTCAGGAACAGGAACTTACCATTGATGAATGGAAGAAAATCTTATATAACATTCATAATTGGATGGGGAATTACCAATTTATTATATCAGGCGGGGAGCCGTTTTTACGTGATGATATTTTTGAAATGGCAAGTTACGCTTCATCACTTGGAGATACGGTAAATGTAGTTACAAACGGATTGGCATTGCCTGATAAATTGCAGCAGGTCTTGGATTCGGATTTTTCTAACATTACATTTTCTTTAAATGCGGTTCAAAATCCAAATATACACAATACTTCAAGGGGAAGAAATGATGCATTCAAAAGGACAATGGACAGCATACAGAATTTGAATTATCTAAATAAGTTCAGTAAAAATCACAAATGGAAGAATATATTCTTATCAACTGTGGTAATGCCGTCTAATTTAACTGAGATGAAGCCGATTGCCGAATTTTGCAAACTGGAAGGTATCGGAGTAAGTTACCAGCTTATGGATAACGGTGATGCATTTTCTACAACCGTTGAATCAGACAGTCAAATATACGGAACAAATATAAAAACAGCAGCTCTTAATGCCATAGAAGAGATTATAAAACTTAAAAATGAAGGATATCCTATATGCAACGGATATAGTCAGCTGGAAGCATTTAAAATATTAATAGATACACCTGATAAGATACAAAATATTCAATGTATGGTTGGGGAAAACAATTTTGCTATTGACCCGTACGGTAATTTCAGAATATGTTTTTGTATGAAACCTGTCGGGAATTTAAAGGATAATTTACCGCAGGATTTATGGTACAGCAAGGAAGCCGATGAAATAAGGGAAGAAATATTAGATTGTAAAATGAATTGCAGGTTGTTAAATTGTAATTTTAAATAGGAATAGGAATGGAAGAAATAAAATATGAAAAATATGTAAGCTGTAAATGGCTCGAGTCGGGAGTTTGTTTTGATAACGGTGTATACGGTTCCAATGTGAAGTTATGCTGTTACATGAGTGCCCCCGGAGGCGGTAATACCATGATATTTGAGGATTATCACGGTACAGAAATCGATTGGAAAGAATTTTTCAGGATAAAAGAAGAATACAGAAATATACAAAAAAGCGGCTCTACGGTTAAAGGGTGTGAAGGATGTGTTTTCTTGGAGGAAAAGGAATGGCTGCAGGAAAACTATATTGACCATATTATTTTTGACCATTTTACAAAATGTAATTGTGCTTGCAAATACTGTTATACCGAAGAAGATAAGAAGAAATATAATTCTCTTAAGACATATAATATATTTCCGATAATTAAAGATATGTTTGACAAAAAAATAATCAGGACGGGAGGCGCTATAGGCTTTGGCGGCGGAGAACCCACAATTCTGCCCGAGTTTGATAAACTGGTTGATTTATTTTTAAAAAACGGATTTTCAAATATGCGAGTGCCTTCATCGGGAATAAAATATTCTAAAATTATTGAAAAAGGCATTTCCACGGGGCAATTATCGGTTGTAATTTCTATTGACAGTTCTGATAAAGAAACATATAAAAAAATAAAACAGGTTAATGCATATAATACGGTATGCAATAACTTAAAGAAATATGCAAAAGCTAAGAGAAATACTCACTATGGGGTAATAAGCAAATACATAATTATTCCCGAAATAAATGATACACAAGCGCAAATTGACAAATGGCTTGAATTTAACAAGGAAAATAACATAGAAGTTATTGTAATAGATATAGAAAACAGTTGGCTTAACAAGTACAGAAATACCGCTGTCGATGAGAGGATTGTGGAATTACTGAAATATACTGTAAAAAGAGCAAAGGAAATGGAATTTTACATACTTGAAATTTGTGACAGAGCAAGGTATTTGCTTGAAACAGACAATGATGTTATTAAAATATCCGCCGGTTAATTTTTTTAAATTTCAAAACTGCTGAAAGCAATCGGCTCATTAAAAACGGGAGTATTTTCTTTTATCGTTTTAAAAAAATCTCTTACAAGAATGGCTCTGTTTTCAAGTAATTCAAAATTATTATCCTTAAAGAAATTTTCCATTAATTCTCCGGATTGCAGATATTTTTTGTTTCTTATAAAGAGTTTTGCTTTTTTATTTCTTTTTAAAACGGTTTTTATTGCAAAAGAAATTAATAAAGAATAAGAATCGAAGTATCTGACGGGGGTTAGAATATCGATAAAATAGTTATTATTGTCAGTGGTTTCAATTTCGATAAAAGATTTTATTGTTTTTTCGTCACAAAAGACATATTTAAATCTTAAGTCCTGATTAAATCCGTTTAATAAAGAATCGTAGAATTCCTGTTTATCTTTAGACAGTGAGTATTTATAGTGAGCAATAAGGTTTTCGTTAAACATTTCGCAAACTTTTTGGGCATCGCTGTTTTTAAACGGTCTAAAGTTAGAAAAAGAAAAATTATCACGAATGAAGTTAATATTTGAAACATCCCAAAGAGATTCAGTCGAGCAATATCTGAACCCGCAGCCTTTAACAAAAAGGTCGATAATTTCGAGTTTATTGTCATCTACGGATACGTAGAAGGTGTCGACCCCTCTGGCTCCAAATTTTGCGATAATATATTCAATAAGTTGTTTACCTTCTTCGTGAGAACTTTTGTCAAGCAGTAATTGTTTTAATTGCCATTTATAAGGATTTCCTTTTTGTGCTTTAACGCTTATCACGCCTTTTAAGTTATTTGAATTATCCAAAACCACATAAGTTTCGGGGAATTTTCGGCAATGTACGTTATAGAGAAAATTTTGAATATGAGTAACGGGAACAGAAATAAATAATAAACGTCTGTAACTCATAATATTATCGTTACATACAAAGGAGATTAATTTTTTAACGTTTAGAATATCAGCCCAACTGAGTTTCTTTATTTTTGCCATAAAAAGTCAATCCTATATTATAATTATAACTCATTTTTGACTATCTACAAGGATTTTTTTACCGAAAAGTTAAGAAAAAATTAATAACTATTGAGTAAAAAGATTGATATTTTATAATTATAAAAGAGCAGGATTTGAGGAAATATGAAAAACTTTTTTCAAAAAAAACAAAAAAACAGAAATCCTTTTATGGAAGACAACAAAGGAGATGATATAAATACTATGTCCGAAGAAATAAATGAACAAGAAATGAACGAACAAAGTGAAAATAAGGAAGTAAACGAAAATAACGAAGAGAAAGTTAATGAAGAAGCTTCCGTAAATGAAGAATTAGCTGAAAATGATGCCGAAAGTGAAGAAAATAAATTAAAGAATGATCTTGAGAAATTAAATAATCAATATTTAAGACTTGCAGCCGATTTTGATAATTACAGAAAAAGACAAGCTCAGGAAAGAGAGGCACTGTTAAAGTTCGGAGCCGAAGAGTGCATGAAAAAGGTTCTTGAAGTTGTTGATAATTTTGACAGAGCCATAAATATGGTGGAAAAAATAGACAATATAGAAAAAATGAAAGAAACATTTTTTGTATTGGGTAAACAATTAAATGATTCGATGGCGAAGCTCGGCTTAGAGCAGATAAAGAGCGTTGGAGAAAAATTTGACCCGAATTTACACGAAGCCGTAATGCAGACACCTACCAATGAATATCCCGAAGAAACAATAATAAACGAGCTTCAAAAAGGATATAAATTGGGAGAAAAGGTATTAAGGCCCGCTATGGTTTCGGTTGCCGTTAAAGAATAACATTAGTTGAAAGATTAGAGAGATGAGTGATTATTACGAAATATTAGGTATAGATAAGAATGCGACGAAAGATGAAATAAAATCTGCATTCAGAAAAAAAGCAAGACAGTATCATCCGGATGTAAATAAGGCACCTGATGCGGAAGAAAAATTTAAAGAACTAGGTAAAGCTTATGAAACGTTGATGGATGATGATAAACGTGCAACTTATGACAGATACGGTGAAGAAGGACTTAAAGATGCGGGATTTAGCACGTCAGGGCCGTTTGACGGTGGCTTTGGTGATTTAAACGATATATTTGAAAGTTTTTTTGGCGGCGGTTTCGGTTTTTCAAGCCGTGCAACCAATCCTAATTCACCTCAAAACGGTGCGGATTTAAGATTAAACTTGGAAATAGAATTTGAAGAAGCCGTGTTTGGAGTAAAAAAAGAAGTAAAAATAGAGCATTTGGAAACGTGTGACGAATGTAACGGTACAGGAGCGGAAAAAGGCTCTCAACCCGAAACATGCCCGACATGTGGAGGCACGGGGCGAGTTCAGCAGGTAACGCAAACTCCGTTAGGCAGTTTCAGACAAATAACAACATGCCCGAAGTGTTCGGGTACGGGTAAAATCAACACTCATCCCTGTAAGAAGTGCCACGGAGACGGCAGATTGGAAGTAGAAAGGACTTTGCATATCAATATCCCCGCAGGTGTGGATAACGGTTCAAGGATAGGGTTGGCACATGAGGGCAATTGCGGTAAAAACGGAGGAAGAGCAGGCGATTTAATCGTTGTTATTTATGTTAAGGAACATAAAGAATTCAAACGTGACGGATTTGATATTTATTCCGCCGTTGAAATATCTTTCCCACAAGCGGCATTGGGTGATACAATAAAGGTAGATACCTTGGACGGAGAAAAAGAACTGGTAATTCCATCAGGTGTTGAACAGGATAAAATTCTTCAAATAAAAGGTGCAGGTGTCCCGAATTTGGGAAATCCGAACAAACGAGGCAATCATAATTTTGTTGTAAAAATCAAAACTCCTCAAAATTTAAACGCTGAAGAAAAACAATTATACAAAAAATTAAATGAAATTAATTGTAACAAAAAGCCAGCTTCCAAATTCATTGATAAAATGAAAAATGTACTTCATAATTAGGTATGGGCGGTATGAAAATAAAAACACTTATAATAACTCTTTTGGTATTAATTGCGGGCAATATGCCTTCTTTTGCAACTCAGCTTCCGATGGAAATAAAAACATTCCTTCAAAGCCAAAAAAATATTCCTTCGGTAAGGTACGATAGCGTTATACTGTATAATAAAGATATAATGTATATTCCTGTTATTCCCGCTCACCCCGTGAAAACAGATAAACTAAAAATCGTTAAGACAATTCCCGCTAATCAATCAATGGATAAATTACCTGATATAGTCGTATTTGATAATAACTATTCATTGATTAAAGTATTCAAAACCGGACAAGATACTGTAAGTGCCAATAATATTGCGGATTTGCCCGAAGTTATTAAAACAGGCATGATTCCGCAGGACATAATGGTTCCGAAAGGATTGATACTCCCCGAATGTTATGCCCCCATATTGGGAGATGTCCAAATACCATTAATCGGAAGTGCAAAATCTCCGACTTTTATATCGGGCAGAAGACCTGCTCCTTTGCCGACAGGACAAAGACGTGTTGATATAAAGCCTGCAAATGTTCCTTTAACATTAAGAAATAAATTATTTATTGTAAATAATTTCCAAACGGAATTTTTGGAAGTATTTTCTTCAACCGTATCAGAGCCGTTATATTCGCTAAAAACCTCGGGCATTATAAAAGATATAAAGCCTGTTTTGAACGGTAAGTATTTGCTTGCGGCTTCAAGTAACTTAAAAAATATAGATGTAATAGATGTTGAAAAAGAATTTGTAGCTAAACATATTGATTTAATGGCAAAACCTACCGAAATTGTTGTGGATGAAGATAGAAATAAAGCTTATGTGGCAAGTACTTCGGCAGAAGCATTATTTGTTATTGACTTACAGACCATGACAATGAAAGAAAAAATCCAATTGGCAGGTGCTCCTCAAAGGCTGGCTGTTTCGGCTGACGGTACTAAAATCGCCTATTTCGATATAAAGTCCTCTAATATTTATATTTTGGATATGGAAAATGATTATGAAAATAAGCTTATAACAAATTATCCCAACACTACTAAAATTATTTTAGGAAACAATGTGATGTATTTGATTTCAAGAACCGAACCAAAACTGAGAGTGGTTCAGTATGATTTGTTATTGGATAATAAAACGGCAAAAACGAAGAAAGATAAAAAAAGAGAAGCCGTAAGAAAAGAAGAAAATAAAAAAACGCAAGCTGACCATGTAACGGATGATATTTATTCGGTTTGGAATACGGATGAAGTTATTCGGGAAGAAGAAGACTCTTTGCTTGATGAAGCGGAAACATATTCAACAAGCATAGATGATATAGAAGTTGGTGCAAAGCCTATTGATATGTACAGTTACAAAGAAAATATATACGTTTTGAGTGCGGGTGAGAACAGCGTATATACTTACAATACCGCAACAGGAGCTATAACTTCCGAAAAACTTCCCGTAGACGGTTTTTCTAAAGCGTTTACTCGGGTACCTGATTCTAATCTTGCAGTAATAACAAATATGTCTGATTTAAAATATGTAGTTTATGATTTGGATAAGTCAAAACCGCTTCAAACCTTGCCGATAAGTGAGTATATTAATTCTATAACTATTTTGGAACGTAAAAATGGACAATAAAACAACAGCATTACTTGATAAATTGGAAGAAACATCAGAAGAATTTTGGAATATATCTCATCAAACCGGTAATTTTATCAGCATGCTGATAAAATCATCAAATCGTAAAAATATACTTGAACTTGGTACTTCAAACGGATATTCGGCGCTTTGGATTGCGGATGCTCTTCAATATACGAAAGGACATCTTACCACTATTGAATTTTGGGAAAAACGCCAGTGCCTTGCACAGGAGTATATAAAAAACTGTAACCTTTCCGAGTATGTTACTTTTAAAACAGGTCAGGCTTATGACATTATTAATTCGGAGTTGCAAAATGAAATTTTTGATATGGTCTTTATTGATGCCAATAAACAAGAATATCTCAGATTTTTTGAAGCTGTTAATCCGTTATTAAAAAAAGGCGGTATAATTCTTGCCGATAATATAATTTCGCACTCGGAAAAAGTAAAACCTTTTGTTGAGGCAATATATTCACATGACGAATATCAAAGCCAGATATTGGATTTGCCTGACGGACTTTTGATGGCATATAAGTTGTAGGTGTTTATGAATAATCAAATAAAATCTGTTAACGGTGATATTATAGATGTTTCCAAAATAGGAATTTTTTATAATCAAGATAATAAAAGCGCTCAGGCAATTTCTAATCTTTTATACGAAACATTGGAAAGAAAAGGTATAAATTCGGAAATACGTACAACGGATGAATATAATGAAAATTATTCACTGGCATTTGTTTTAGGCGGTGACGGCACCATTTTAAGGACGGCAAGGTTTTATTCAAAATATGATGTTCCGATTATGGGCATAAACCTTGGCAGATTGGGATTTCTTTCACAAGCAAAGCCTGAACAAATAAATGATGCGGTAGATTCGATATTAAACGGATTTTTTAAAATAGAAAATCGCATTATGTTAAGCGCTCTTGAAGGAAGGATGAATG
>CANQLK010000027.1 GCA_947624665.1 Candidatus Gastranaerophilales bacterium | reverse complement strand
CAAATGTGTATGACAATAAAAGAGAAGGTTGAATAATATATTATTCAACCTTCTCTTTTATTGTCATACACATTTGTAAACACCTTTGATTACACAAATGCTGCAGGAGTAAGAATAGAATCAGACCCGCTTCATTCAATTCAAATAAGACCTAATATCAAATTTGCCGTAAATACGGAAAGCGGATGGCAGCCTTATATCTCCGCAGGTGTTGTATACAATGTAATGGATAAAACAGAAGCTGTAGCTATTGACGGTATAACAGATGATGTAAGACTTCCCAATATGAGTATAAAACCCTATGCAGAATACGGAATAGGTATTCAAAAACGTTGGAAAGATAAATATACAGGCTATGCTCAAGCTATGGCACGCAGCGGCGGAAGAAACGGTGTCGCTTTATCCTTCGGGTTCAGAATGGCTTTAGGTAACGACAATAGTTCAGTTGAAAAAGTTGATTCTAAAAAGCCATCTAAATCAAGCTCTTTCTTAACAAAATTGTTCTCTATTTTTAAAAACACAAAAGTTACGGTAAATAATAGTAATAAACCATACGTTTCCGGTCTTTAATTTTATAATAATCATTTTGCAAAAGAATATTCATTACAACCTTTAGAGTTAAATGAATATTCTTTTTGTATGCTAAATCGATTAATGTAAAACATAAAATTTAATTTTATACCTGATATGTAATAATCAGGGTTTATTATGTTTTTTAAGCGAGTGGGAATAATTTTAGGAACAATTGCTTTTGGGCATAGCGCAGTTTTTGCCGTTAATGCGGATTCTTACGATGATTTTATTAATGCTTATCACAACAACGAATCACAATGCGAAATAAACCTGGATTGCAATATAGAAGCGCAATCGGATTTAGGCGTTCCGTCGGGAAAGGATATTATAATTCACGGAAACAATAATGTATTAGACGGAAATAATTGCAGCGGAATAGTTTTAAACAATAATCAATCCTTAAAACTGGATTCTATAACCGCACAGAATTTTCATTGCACAAAAGGTGCCGTTATAGATAATAATTCAGGCTGCAGCGCAGATTTAATAGAAGGAAATTTTTTAAATAACAGTGCCGAAATAGATGGAGGTGTTTTGTTCAATTCCTCTCATATTAATGAGTTAAAAGGATTATTTTCAGGAAACAGTGCAGGTACTAACGGAGGAGCCATATATAATAATTCAGAGTCCGTAATAGATAACATAATTGGTACATTCACAAATAACACGGCATATATGAGTACGGGAGGTGCTATTTTTAACTTCGGACAAATAGGAAATATTTATGCCGATTTTATACAGAACAGGTCTGAAACCGCAAACGGCGGCGCAATAGTTAATTTTATGAATACCGAAGTCATAAAAGGCGATTTTTCAGGCAATTATGCAGGTTCTACACAGTTCAGTTTCTTTAATCATCCGTATTTTAATTTATTAAAGAAAAATAATATTTATTTGGATGCAGAACTCTATGGCGGAGACGGCGCCATTATGAATTACGGTGAAATTAAAAAGTTATCGGGTTCCTTTACCGATAATTTAACCGACGGACTGGGAGGCGCCATCAGAAATTCTTACGGAACCATTAATATAATATCGGACGAAGAAGAAGTATATTTTAGTGGTAATAAAGATGCCAACGGAAATAATGCAATCTTTAATGACAGCGGTACGATTAATTTGATATCAGGTGATTATGATATTGTATTTAATGACTCGATTTCAGGGGCAACAACATATATAGAACCCGTTATTAACATAAACGGCAGCGGAAATGTAATATTTAATAACAGCGTTGAAAATAATATTATAAATATGCAAAGCGGAACTCTAAAGTTCGGACAATACAATAATTTTGAAGGAAATATTTTAAATAGCTGTACGTTCAATTATTACGGCGGAAGCATTGATTTAAGAGATAATACCGTAAGAAATACGAATTTAGGCAATTTAAATCTGTTTGCGGATATGGATTTAAAATTAGACGGGAGTTTTGAAACCTTAAATACAGATACAATAACGGCTGATTCTTTTATATCAAACGGACACTATATAAATATTTCGAATTTAATTATGCACTCCGTAACAGAAAAAAAAACATTTTCATGCCCGATAATAGGCAAAACTATTGATTCAAAGGTAAAAGAACTATTACAAAAGTCAATAAAATATGGTGGCTCAGATACAGTAATTTCGCCTATTTACGAATATAAAGTTTCATATAATGATGAAAATGGGGAATTAACATTTATAAGGGCAGAAAAGGAAGGCGGAGATGAAGGCGGCGAAGGAAGCGAAGGTGAAGGCGAAGGAAGCCAAGGTGAAGGCGGAGGAAGCCAAGGCGGAGAACAAACAGGCGGCGGTACTCCCATATTCAGTCCTCCAATATACACTGCACCCGTTGCAGCGCAAATAGGAGGTTATCTGCAGCAGTTAAACACCTATGATGAAGCTTTTCGCAGAATGAGTCAATATATGCTGTTACCAAAACAGCAAAGAATAAATATGAAATATGCAAACAAATATGCGAATGCAAATGAAAACAGCATATTAAGTTATAAAAAAAATTTATATTCAAATAAATACGGCTGGATTAGTCCGTATTCCATATTTGAAAACGTTCCTTTAAAAAACGGGCCAAAGGTTTCCAATACCGCTTACGGTACACTCGGAGGTATAGAATCCGAAATAATGGAACTTCCCAATAATTGGGATTTGATATGGGGAATATATACGGGTTATAACGGCTCAATTCAAAAATTCGGCAATGATGAAATCATTCAAAACGGCGGAACTTTAGGCATTTTAGGAATGTTTTATAATAATGATTTCTTCGGCGGAATAACGGTTAATGCAGGCGCTAACGCATGCCAAGGCGACAATGAATTCGGCAGAGAAAATTTTTCAATGCTTTTATCAGGTATTGCTTTAAAGACAGGATATAACATTGAACTCGGCGACGGTAAATATATAATTCAACCTAACTATATGATGTCATATTCATTTATAAATACTTTTCCGTATAATAATTCCGCAGGAGTTCACATTGATACAAAACCGTTAAACGCTATTCAGATATCTCCGGGGATACAGTTTATCGGGAATTTTGAAAACGGATGGCAGCCGTATATATCCGCTTCGATGGTTTGGAATTTGATTGATAAAGCGGAATTTAAAGCCAATGATGTATCGCTTCCCGTTTTAAGCATAAAGCCGTTTGTAGTCTACGGTGCGGGAGTTAGAAAATCTTGGGGTGAAAGATTTAGCGGATATGCTCAGGCTTTTGTTACAAACGGCGGAAGAAACGGTGTGGGATTGAATTTCGGTTTCAGATGGCAGATTGGAGATTGATTTCTTTTATAAAACAAAAATATAATTTATTCAAACGATTAAATTTTATAGATAAAAGTATTATTATAACTATAAAATCTGTTATCGGAGGAAATATGAAAAAAACTGCAATAATTATAACGGCTATACTTTCAGCTGTTTCATTAAATTTGATTATGCCGTCAGAAATTTTGGCGAATGATGTAGAAAATATAATAATAAACCGCCCGATTGAACTTAGTTATAAATCAAAACAGGATATATATAATATAAGAAAATTTTACGTAGCAAAATCAATATTTGCACGACCCGATTATGAACCGTCCGAAGAAGTATTTGGCGGTATTGAAGATTATAAGCCGTGGATATCAATGGATTGGGGGTTTGATTCCAACTCACCTAATCGTGTACTTGAAACAAATGGCCCTTCAAGCCACAGCAGGAGTTTAATCAATCCGTCACTGCCTGCTATAATTGATTATCCTTTTTCAATCCCGAGAATTCCTGAGTATATAAATGACTATACCCAAATGCCTCAAATTATGGTACCGATTAGCGCAGTTTATTTAAAACCTCAAAAAGAAGTAGATATAACATACAGAAATTTAATTCCGTCAAGAGGCGGAGGTGCATATCAAATTACGGCAATTAATGCAAGAGATATGGGATATAACTATATGTATTTAGATAAAAGTAAATCTACATATAATATTAAATTCATGAGCAATGATAATCTAAGCACAAGCGTAAAAGAAATAACCGACTTTATACACTTGGGAGAAGCCTGCGGAGTCCAAGGCGGCTGCAATAATTGGTCTGTTTCTCGTGAAGATATGCAGTTTAACCCTGTTGCTTCGGTTAATAATCAGCCGCTCTCAAATAACAATCAAAACACACAAAAAACAAATCAATATAAAAGTACTACGCAAGTTCATTCCTTGAGTATGAGTAACGACAATTCTTCAAGTTCATATACTTCAGGTAATACCACTGTACAATCAATAAATATGAACAGCGGAACAAACCCGAACAATAATACTTCCGCTTTACAATCGGGGCCTTGTTTATTCCTAAAACTATGGAAAGAAAGACCTTCAACCGTAAACAGTGAAGCTGATTTAAATGTTAAATTTATTTTTAAATAAATTTATTTTTTAGACAGATACTTCCAAAATATTTTATCATCGGATACGGAAGCACCGTAATAACAGTAATTGCCTATCCCGTCTATCCAATGACAATTGTTTATATCAATTTTGTTGTTTAATGTTCGAACCTCATCACAAACTGATATATTATTGCGAACGTTAAAAATATTTCTGGTGAACTCAAACATAGGTGTTACAGCAGCTATTATGATACATATAACCAACAACCTTTTTGTTATTTTATCAAAAACCGATATTGTGTTTTCAAACAGATAACGTGAAACCAATATAAATAAAACAATTAATGAAGCTACGGAGCTTCTCATACATATATCCGGAGAAATATCAACACCGTTTTGAAAATTACACGCATTTATAAGAGGAATCATTATAAGGGAAATTGTCATTATCCAATATAAAAAGTTTTTATAATTGGCTTTTAATAATAAAAGTATAAAAATAACCGCTTCCGCAAATACAAACGATAAATATTCTTTATTAACGGGTTTTAGCGAAAAATCAAGCTTACTGCCCAAGTCATTACTTGAAAAATACAACATAAGAAGAATAAAAATCAATAACGATAAAATGTTTTTTAAATTAAAAGCAGAAACAAAGTAATCATAAAACTTTTTATTACAAATACTCACAATAAGTTCTTTAAAAAATACGGCGAGAAAATAAATACTCAACCCTAAAGCAATAAAAGGCGCATAAAAAATTGAAATGACGGAATAAAAACCCAAATTTGACAGATTAATCGGATTTTTCATAAACATCATAATTATAATCCAGGATACTATGGCCTGATTAAATGCATAAAACAAAAGCGCAGTATTTGAAGTATATGAAAAAGACTCGTAATGCCATTCTAAATGAAGAGGATCAATATTTTGTATATATGGTAAAACGATATCCAGTCCCGAAAATATAATAAAAAGGAAGATAAGCAGTAATTTTTTACAGTCTTCCACTTTTACTAATGAGTACAAATGAATAAACACCAGTATCATACCAATAACAGACCAAATCAAAAGGAAATAATTAGAGAACTTAAATGCTGTTTCATGGCTAAAACCCGTAAGAACAAGTAGTTTCCCGACTAAAGCTGCGGGAAGAATAAATCCGACATAATAAGTCAAACGAACCCCGTTATCATAAACAACGGGAAGTTTAAAATTGATTAAATCGTGCATAACTGCATTTTTTATATTCCAATCCGGAGCATTCTGATAACCGATATCAAAGCCGCCGACTCCGCCTAACAACAACCAAACTATAGCGATAATTATTGTAAAGAATAAAATTTCTTTACTTATTTCTATATATTCATGATTTTTACCTGCATCTTTTACCAACAAAAAAATCAATGCGGACAAGATACATACACTAATAACCGCAGCTATAGGATTAAGCCAAATTATAAGAAACAGAAACAACGGAAGTGAAAGGAATATATAAGATAATTTTTCCGTTAATGCCAATGAAATTTTCATAAAAAATCCTAATCCTTTATATTTTATCCACATTTTAAATGTAATATAATTGTGAAATACTGTCAAAAATTTAACTAAAAACAAATTTGTATTATAATCAGAATATGAAAAAAGTTATAATAACATTAATTATTTCTATAATTACAATATTTTTATTTGATATTGCATTTTTTTATTACATACTGCTGCAAGAAATAAAAGTATCCGATTCGGTAAAGCAGTGGATACATGGAGATATGTATATACCTCCATATAAAGTAAAATTAAGAGCGCCCGAAAGTTATTTAAGCGAAAAATTAGAGGCGTTAAGACCGATTATGAATTCCGAATCAAAACAAGATTCAATAATAATATTCGGCTGCAGTTATGCGTACGGTTACATATTTGAAAACGAGCAGACAATTTCTTATGTTCTTTCAAAATACTCAAAACGTCCCATATATAACAGGGCAATTAACGGATTCGGAATACAACATGCAATATATCAACTGAGAGATGAAAATATTTATAACGATATAAAAACAAAACCAAAATATGTATTTTTTGTGTTAATGGATTGTTTAGGACACTTAAGCAGGTTATATAACACTGCTTTTCCGAATATTTTATCCGATGAATATTTTTTAACATACGAAAAACGAGGTAATGAATTGGTTGAAAAGAAACCTTTCCTTAACTTATACTTTAATCTTGCTGTATTCAGGCACATACAAAATATATTAAGTAATAAACGCATAGAAAAAAAATTAACGGAGAATCCCGAAAAAGAAGATTTTGACTTATTCATTTTTCATTTTAAAACTTTAAATAATTTAATTAAACAAAAGTGGTCTGACGAGAATTCGAAAGAGTATCCCAAATTAATCATATTGGCATTTGAAGAAAATAAGAAAGAATTATGGGAAGATGAACTTAAAAAAGAAGGAATAGATGTTATAGATATAGCGGATGCTATCGGAGTTCATGATTTATCCGACACAAAAAAAGGTTATTTTGAACCTGAAATTGCAGGTCATCCGAATGCAAAAGTATGGACAGCATTAATGCCCTATCTGAAGAAAAGATATCCCGACTTATAAATGGGGAAATTATTTCAAATAGAGCATTTAATTTAACAATACCTGAAATTTCTCGTAAAAATCATTAAAATTTCTTTATTTAAGCTAAATATTGATAGGTTTGGACATCATAAAGTTTTCTTTTTGCGCTGTTCCAAAGTCCGCGTCTTTCAATATCACTACAGTCAGCCAAATTCTTTTTTGACATTTTCTCCATAAGGTTTAATCTGTTTGCATTTTTTCTTAATGTAGTGTCAAAGGCTGATTTTGGGTCTATTCCTGCGTTTTTGGCAATGCTTGAAGCGGTAAAGAATATATCACCCATTTCTTCTTGCATGTGGTCAAAATTTTGCTGGGTTTTATTTTCTTCGTACTCTTTGCGTGCTTCCTGAAACTCTATAAATTCTTCTTCCAAGCAAGAATCCCAAGAGTCCTGAGATTTTACGAAATTAATTTTTCTTGTTGCATCATCCAATTTTTCAAATGTATCAAAAAGGTTATTGTTTTTGAAGTTTATTCCTTTTAACAATTCACCTGACGGTATCATTGCTTTTTTATCTGTCTTTAGCGGTTCCAATAAGCTGTATAAAGATCTCGAAGTTGAATTTTTATTCTTCCTTGAACCCATTGATACGCTGTTAAAATTATAATTTAAAGATATATTCATTATTTCTCCTTTTGGATTTAATATTATTTAGAAAGCATTTCATTAAATGTTTTTATCAAATAGTTTTTTGGAGAATTTTTTTCTATTGTAACTCCGCCTTTTCTATATGGAATTGCTTTAGTGCTTTGCATTGTTGAAGAAGAAGTTTTTATTGCTTTAGTAACGTTGTAACATTCTACTTCCGGACTTTTTTCATTGTGATAAAGATTACTGATTGTAATTTCCAAAATATCCTGAGGAGCTCTGTATTTTTTACCCAATTCTTCAAAATAAGCTTTATCTTTGCCTGACAGCATAGTTTCAGGTGCGTTTATTTGGGTTTTAGCCTTAAATGAAGGTACCCCGTTAAGCAATACTTTTAAAATACTCATACTCGTAAATATCCTTTCTGTTTGCTTATATAAAAATCATAAATTATTTTTTTGCTACAAAAAATCAAATTTAATATTTTTTACAAGGCAATAAAAAAAGTGTATAATTGATAAGATTGTTAAAGAGCAGACGGAAGTGAATCGAAAGTTTTATAATATATATCAGTATTTAGCCGTAACAATAATCTTACCCATTGCGGTTTATATTTGGTACAAATCATTGTTAAGCATTAAATATACCGTCTTAATATTAAGTTTACCTGTAATAACGGCGTATATAGTGCCTGCTATCGGCACAAACATTACAAAATTGTGGGAATTTAACAATAAAAGATTTATGATTGGAAAATTTAGGATATACCACGGCTTTGTATTGGGGTCTGTTACAAGTATTTTCGGATATTTTATATATAAAGTTTCACCTGTTTGGGATGGCGGAGTAAATGCTTTTATAATTTCTCTTTTAGGCGGTGCTTTTATTGCTTTTTGGAATGTGATTTACGATATTTATGCCGTCAAATGCGGGTTTATTGTTGTAAATAATAAGAGTGCTTATGAAAATAAATCGGCACACGAAATTGTCTTTGAATATGCGCCTGTTTATTTTTACTGTTTCGGATTTATCTGTTGTTTTTATATAAAACTTATGGAATATTTAATAACCATACCAGAGAGTAAGTTTTTTTATACACTGATTATATTAATGCATTTGGTTTCAATCACTGTACCGACTTTAATATATGCTTGTATTTCAAAAAAAGTAAACGGATATTGGGGAATTTGCAAATATACAAAGGAGAATAATTAATGAAAATAGCCTTTATCCGCCCGAGTATGTTTGGTAAACAGTCAAAAGATGCGATGTACCCTTTAGTTTTTGCTATTGTAAAATCATTAACTCCCGATAATATTAATATAGTTTTTTATGATGAGCGGGTTGAAGAAATTCCCGACCTGTCTGATGTTGATGTTATAGCTTTAAGCGTTGAAACATTCAGTGCAAAAAGAGCATATAAACTGTCAAAAAAATATATTTCGCAAGGTAAAAAAGTTATTATGGGCGGTTTTCATCCCAGTGCTTGTCCTGATGAAGCATTAAATTATTGTAATTCAGTTATAGCAGGTGAGATTGAACCGGTTTGGAAAGAAGTTTTAGATGATTTACAAAACGGATGTTTAAAAAGGATATATCAATCGAATAAATTAACAGATTTATCTTCAATTAAATATGATTATTCGGTATTTAAAGGCAAAAAATATAATAAAATCGGACTTGTACAGTTTTCAAGAGGGTGTAAGTATGCTTGTGAGTTTTGCAGTGTTCATGCATTTTATAAAAATTCAATACGTACAAAGCCTGTTGCTGATATTATTAATGAGTTAAAAGAAATAAAAGAAAACATAATATTTTTTATTGATGATAACTTGTTTTCCAATGAAGAGGAAGCTCAAAAACTTTTTGAAAGTTTAATTCCTTTAAAAAAGAAATGGGCGTGTCAGATAAGTATAGATGCAGCAAAAAACCCCATTATGCTTAAACTTATGAAAAAAGCAGGTTGTTTCCTTGTTTTAATCGGTTTTGAATCGCTTAATATTGATAATTTAAAGCAAATGGGTAAAGGTGCAAACATTAAGTATAATGATTATAAAACGGTTATTCAAAATATTTATAATGCGGGAATAATGATATATGCAACATTTGTTATAGGCTATGACAGCGATACAAAAGACACGGCAAAGACTTTAATGAATTTTGCCATTGAAAATAAATTTGCCATAGCAAATTTTAATCCTTTAATGCCCATGCCGGGAACCAAGTTATACGAAAGATTAAAAGAGGAAAACAGACTAATACACAATAAATGGTGGCTTGATGATAATTACGAATACGGCGATGCAATGTTAAGACCTGAAAGAATGAGCGAAGAAGAATTAATGCAGAGCTGTAAGAATGCCAGATATGAATTTAATTCATACAAAAATATTTTAAAAAGATTATTAAATTTCAAATCAAATTGCAACAGTTTTACTAATTTTATATTATTCTTATGTGCAAATTTAATATCAAAATCTGAGATAAAAGCGAAACAGGGGAAGAAATTAGGCGGTGAGTAGCAATTTAAAAATAGCATTAATAAAACCAACAATAGGAACGAAGCTGCACTCTTTATATGTGGATGAAGGGAGAATGGAGCCTTTACCGCTTGGTGTATTGGCAGGACTGTTGGCAAGTTATGCGGAAATTTCGCTTTATGATGACAGAATGGAAAAAATACAATATGATAAACCGTTTGATATAGCTATGATAACCGTAGAAACTTATACAGCCAAAAGAGCTTATGAAATAGCGGAAGAATTTAGGAAACGAAATGTTACGGTTATAATGGGCGGAATGCATGCAATGTTAATTCCCGAAGAAGTGCTTGAACATTGTGATTGTGTAATGATTGGTGATGCTGAAAATATTATTGATAAGGTAATAGAGGATTATAAAAATAATAATCTTCAAAGGGTATATGAAGGCGGTGTTGCCGTTCCGCCGCAAAAAGGAGTTTTCCCCGTACGTGATTTATATAAAGGGAAAGGTTATCTTCCTATTTCTTTAATACAGTTTTCAAGAGGCTGTGTACATAACTGTAACTATTGTGCCGTAAGCAGATATTTTGACAGACATCATTATACCCGTAATATTGATGAAGTTATAAAAGAAATAGAATATCAAAACAGAAAATTTTTATTTTTCGTTGACGATAATTTTGTGGCAAATAAAGAGAAAGCAAAGGAGCTTTTAAGGGCTTTAATCCCGCTAAAAGTACATTGGGTAAGCCAAGGCAGTATTGATATGTTATATGACGATGAGTTAATGGAGCTTATTGTTAAATCGGGCGGTATGGGCTTTGTTATGGGCTTTGAGTCAATTAACGAAGCAAGCCTTGATTATATGGGGAAAAGAGTTAATAAATTAAACGGATTTCATAAATTTAAATGGGAAATTGAAAGATTAAGATATTGGGGGCTTCAAACCTGGGCTGCTTTTACAATCGGGCATGATACGGATACGGTTGAGAGTATAAAAGCGACTTGTGAATTTTCAATTCAAAATAAATTTACTTTTGCAGCATTTAATATATTAATGCCGTATCCGAATACGCCGTTATATAATCAGCTCAAAGAAGAAAACAGACTGTTATACGGAGGTAAATGGTGGCTTGATGATACATACAGATTTAATTACGCCGCATTTATTCCGAAGAATATGACTCCTGATGAATTAACTGAAGCTGGTTTTTATTGCAGAAACAAATTTAACAGGCCTTCATCATTGTTTTACCGTATGTTTGAACCGCATACAAATTTAGCTTCGTTTCACAGATTTATTACATACTGGATTTATAATCCTCTGTTCAGAAAAGAAGTTTATAAAAAGCAAGGTATGCTTTTTGGCTTAAACAGATATTTGGAAAGGAATAACAGTGCTGAAAGGTAAAGTATATCTTTTAAATGAAATAACTTTAAGCGATATTAATTCTATGTACGAATTAATGTCTATATATTATGAGAATTTAAAAAAAGAAAATTTTATATCAGATTTAGAAAAAAAGAGCCGGGTAATAATACTAAAAGACAGCGATAATCAAATAAAGGGCTTTACAACCATAGTATTATATGATGCATTAATAGAAAATATAAAAATAAAATTGCTTTTTTCGGGTGATACCGTTATTCATAAAGATTACTGGTCAAACAACGATTTAATGCAGGTTTGGATAAAAAATGCATTAAATATGAAAAAAGAATTCAGTGAAAAATTTTATTGGCTGTTAATATCAAAAGGATATAAGACATATAAATATTTATCCGCATTTTATAAAGAGTTTTACCCCCGATTTGATAAGAATACTCCCGATTTCGAACAAAAAATTATTGATTTTTTCGGCGAAAATTTCTACCCTTCAAACTATGATAAAAAAACAGGTATTATTGTAATGAACAGGGCAAAGGATTATTTAAAAGAAGAATATTCCAAAATCCCCGAAGAAAAATTGAAGGACAGGAATATAGAATTTTTTGCAAATAGAAATCCTTTTTATTATAAAGGGAATGAACTTGTTTGTATAACCGAGCTTTGTGAAGATAATTTTAATAAGGCAGGAAGACGTGTACTCGGAATATAAACAGCTGTTTGAAAATACAAGAAAAGATTTTTTATCAGCCATAAACAGTATTGATAAAACTCAATCAGATATTTTAAAAACGATATTAAAGGACAATTCAAATACAAAATACGGTAAAAAATATAAATTTGAAAAGATTACAAATATTTCGCAATACCAAAATGACATTCCGATAACCGTATATGAAGATTACCTGCCATATATAAAAGAAATAATGCATGGCAAAAAAAATATTTTGACCTCGGAAGAAGTAATATTACTGGAACCGACAGGCGGTTCAAACGGAGGTGCAAAACTTATTCCGTATACAAAAAGCCTGAAAAAAGCATTTAATAACGGCATAAAGCCTTGGTTAAGCGATTTGTTTTTAAATCATCCCGATATTATTAATCTTCCTATGTATTGGTCAATATCTCCCAATATTAAGCAAGATAAGATAAAATCAAAAATTAAAATAGGATTTGAAAACGACCTTGACTATATTGAAAGTGAGTTTGCTCAAATTATCGGAAGGAATATAGCAATTCCCCCTCTTTCAGACATTAATAACAACTTTATTTCAACAAGTGCCGAATTTCTTTCAAAAATTGATACTTTGGGACTTATTTCCGTTTGGAGTCCGACACTACTATTGCTTTTTATCGAGAGATTAAAAGATAAACCTCAAAATATATGGAAAAAATTAAAACTCATAAGTGCTTGGGATGACGGAAATTCAAGAATGTACTTTGAGAAATTAAAAGCATTATTCCCTAACGTAGAATTACAAGGTAAAGGACTTTTGTCAACAGAGGCAATAACTTCCATACCTATTATAAATATAGGTAAACTGCCTTGTGTAACATCTCATTTCTATGAATTTGCCGATATTGAAACAAACGGAATAAAATTGCTTCAAGAACTTGAAAAGGGAAAGAATTATACCGTTATAGTAACTACTCAAGGCGGTTTGTACAGATATAATACGGGTGATATTATTAATGTATATGATTTTTATAACAACTGTCCGCTTTTAAAATTTATCTCAAGAGAAAATAACATTTCGGATTATTTCGGGGAAAAGCTTAATGAAACATTTGTATCCGATATAATACACAAGTTAAAACTTGATTTTATATCCGATTTTTGCATGTTTTCTCCTTATACAGACGGTAAGGATTTCTTTTATGTTATTTATCTTGAAACGGATAAATCAATTAATTTAAAAGAAATTGAAGAAAAAATCGAAGAAAAATTATTAATGAATTTTCATTACAGATATGCCAGAAAACTCAATCAATTAAAACATTTTAGGATTATTAAAGTAAAAAATGCAATAATGCGTTATACTGAAATATGTCAAAGCCGAGGTCAGAAGTTAGGCGATATTAAACATAAAATTTTTTCAAACTGTATTGATTGGGATTTTAAGGGAGAATATGAAAGATGAAAATAGTTTTTATATCACCCGCAGGCGCAATGCACAGATATAACGGAAGTTTTGGAAAAGCGCTTCATTATGCTCCAATGACGGTTCCTACACTGGCTTCACTAATTCCAAGCGAACTGAATGCGGAAGTTAAATTTTATGATGAAACGGTTGAAAAAATCCCTTTGGATATAGAAGCCGATATTATATCAATAACAGCCATAACGGGAACCGCCTCAAGAGCTTATGCATGGGCAGATTATTACAGGAAAAAAGGAATAAAAGTATTTTTAGGCGGAGTTCATCCCTCTTTAAGACCTGAAGAAACAAGGCTTCATTGTGACGTTTTATTTACGGGATTAGGAGATTATACATTCCCTCAAGCACTATTGGATTATAAAAACGGATGTTTAAAAGGAGAATATTCGGATTATGAAAGTACGTCAATAGCAAACAGACCACTGCCAAGACGTGATTTATTAAAGAAAAATTCTTATGTAACATATAATACAATGGAAGTAATAAGAGGATGTCCGCATCATTGTTCATTTTGCGCATATCCTGCGGCATTCGGCAGAAATATATTATACCGCCCTATTGATGAAGTTATTGCCGAAATGAAAACATTAAAAGGGAAAGAAGTCTTATTCCCAGATGTAAACCTTATAAGTGATATGGATTACGCCAAAAAACTTTTCTCAGCAATGATACCGTTAAAGAAAATATGGTTCGGATTAACGACATCAGCAGTTGTTCTTGATAAAGAATTAATGAACCTGCTTCAAAAAAGCGGCTGCAGAGGGTTATTAATCGGGTTTGAATCGATAAACCAAAAAGCGCAGGCTTTTGTTAATAAAGGTGTAAATAAAACAGCGAATTATGAATTATTAATGAAACAGCTTCATGATATAGGTGTAACCGTTAACGGCTGCTTTGCTTTTGGCGGTGATGAAGATGATAAAGACGTTTTTGAAAAGACTGTAGAAGCTGTTCAAAAATTAAAAATAGATTTACCGAGATATTCAATAATAACGCCATTTCCCGGAACTCCATTTTATAATGATTTAAAAGCTCAAAACAGAATTATCGAAACGGAAAATGCTATGTATGACGTTGAACATGTCTGTTTTCAACCAAAGAATATGAGTGTTGATGAACTATACCAAGGTGTTGATTGGGCTTGGAAAGAAACTTATAAGCTGTCTAATATAGTAGAAAGGCTTGGTTTTAAGCCTGACAGTTTGTTTTTTATGAAATATGCCGCAAATTTTGCATATATGCACTGGGCTGACAAATTTAAGGCGTATACAAAAGAACGCTTATGTGATAACAGCGATATTCCGCT